>CAMFKK010000175.1 GCA_945957225.1 uncultured Sphingobacteriia bacterium
GGTTAACACAACCCCTTCTGTTGTTTTATATATTTTCATGTATTAAAGCTATTCAAATAGGTAAACAATTACTGCTTATTCTTCAAAAAGCAATTGCAGGTCTTTGATTTGTGGAGCCGCTTTTGCTTGCAAAATATTCAATCTAAATACCTGTGCCTTGATGGGTTCAAAAGTCTTGAATGCAGAAGAGCCCAAGCCCTTTCCTTCCAATACTGTTTTCCATTCTGTGCCGGATTGGTATTCCAATTTGTATTGTTGAATATTGCCACCTACTTCAGCAGCAGCCATGGCACCAATGCTATAGGTCTTACCTAAATCAATTTGTAACCAAGCTGTTTTTTGGTCTACAGCAGCTTTCCAAACGGTTTTACCTTCACCATCTAATACATTGGATGGAGCAAATTTGTCTGATTCCTGAGAAGAGGCAGTGGCGGTTTTACCAGCCGATGGAATAGGCTCTGTAATAGACAATTGAACCGGACCATTGATGTCTAGTGCAATGACGCTTGCAATGGTATCAGGAGCATTTTTTGGTAAGGTTAATACCGCATATAATCCATCCCTACTTGTTTGAATCTTGGCTTTTTTATCCGCTAACAATTGGGCTTTTACAATGGCATTATTCATGGGTATTTTCAGTTTGCCATCTGCAGGCCAATCAAATACATGCAAGTACAATTTACTATTCTTCTGCGTAGCCCTGCCCCAACGTAAATAGGTAAATGGACTGGCTTTGCTGCCGTAAATGGCTTCTGCATTGGGTTTTAGCCAAACACCAACCTGTTTTAATCTTTCCACCGATGGTTCTGGAATAATACCTTCTTCAGTAGGTCCTACATTTAATAAATAGTTACCACCCTTAGAAGCAATATCAATTAGGTTGCGGATCAAGACCTTGGTACTCTTCCAATTATGATCATAACTTTTAAAACCCCAGGTATCATTCATGGTCATACAACTCTCCCAGTTCTTACCGGGAATACCAGTGGCCGGAATATATTGTTCCGGTGTTTCCAAGTCTCCTTCATATCCACCACCCAATCTGTTATTGGTAATAATATCAGGTCTATTTTTTAAGAGGTCTGCCAATTTAGTAGCATGCTCAGGATTCATATTCGTAGGCGTATCCCACCAGATAATGGCCGGGTTATAAGCATCCAAAATTTCCTTTACTTGGGGCACGGCTACTTTGTCAATATATTGATCCATACTTCCTTTTTGGGCAGAATCCCAATAACCTCCGTTGGCCGCACCACCCGGGTGATTCCAGTCCTGAGCCTGAGAATAATACAGACCAAAGCGAACCTTGTATTTTTTACAAGCTTCCGCTAATTCCTTAATGGGATCTCTTTTAAATGGCGTGGCATCAACAATATTAAAAGGGTCTTTGGAATGAAACATGGCAAAACCATCGTGGTGCTTACTAGTAATAACCAAATACTTCATACCCGCTTCACTAGCCAATTTTACCCAAGCATCTGCGTTGAATTTTACGGGATTAAATTTGGCAGGATAGGTTTGATACACAGACATGGGAATCTTTCCCCTATTCATGATCCATTCCCCAATACCAGGAATCTGTTTCCCATCATAGGTTCCAGCGGGAACAGCATAAAGCCCCCAGTGAATAAACATGCCAAAACGGGCTTCTTTCCACCAATCCATTTTGGGATCATTCAAGGTTTTAGACTGGGCATTCAAAGAAAATTGCAAGGCGGCAAATGCCAGCAAAAAGTAGATTTTTTTCATACAAGCAATAATTATTTCTTACTCAACCAATTTAACAAAAAAGAAAGCCGCTTTTTAGTTGTTTGCCATAGTGGAATAAAATATTCGAAATCGATTTCGGAATTGATTTCATTATTCTTTATCAAATCTTTTTGGTAAGAACGGAAACATTGCATTTAGGACAAAATCATTATCCCCTCAAATACCCCATTGCCGCTTTCACTATAGCGGGAATATCTTGCTGCAACATACACTTAAAATGCCCCTTTGGACAAGTCTTTGTACCGTAATTGGAACAGGGTTGACAAGAGAGATTGGGCACTATAAAATTTTGATAGGGTACTTTGCCTGCTATGGTAAAACCAGTTGGATAATAGGGCTCCACATCTAGTAAGGGAGAGGTTCCTCCCCAAATGGCCAACACGGGTTTTAAAAAAGCGCAAGCTATATATTGCAAACCCGTGTCATGAGAAATCACCAATTTGGATTTGCGCACCAAGTCTGCTGATTCATGGAGTTTAAACTTTCCACAGGCATTGTAAATGCGAATAGGATCTACGGATGCAATGGCTTCACCTTCAGTTGCATCTTCTTTACCGCCAATCAATATAATGGGATAATCCAATTGCAAACAAAGTTCTTGCAATTTAGCGATGGTTAATTTTTTGGTTGCATAAGATGCCCCAATGACAATGGCAACATATCCTGCCAAATGTGCAGCGGGTAATTCCGTCATGCATACTTCTTGGTCTGTAGGAATAAAATAGTCCAAGCCCTTACCATCGTTTACAACACCCAAGGGAGCTAAGGCATCTACCGATCTATCAGATATATGTCTCCCCGTCATGCGGTTCATCCCCAAATTGGTGAGTAAAAATTTACCCATGCGTTCTTTGTCAAAACGCAAGACAGGAATTTTTAAGGCAAGCGCAATTCTGCGGGTTCTAAAATTATCATGAAGGTCAATGATATAATCAAATTGTTCTGCTTTCAGTGATGCTACCATTGAACCAAAATCATCTTTCAAATAATGAAAGCGGTCAATATAGTGATTGGCTTCTGTTACTGCTTTAAAGGAAGCTTTGGACAAAAAATGAACTTCTGCATCCGCCACCTGTAACTTCAAACAGCGAATGGCTGGGGTTGCCAGTACAATATCACCAATAGAAGAAAAGCGGATGACCAAAAATTTCATGCTGCAAAGTTAAGCATCTTAGGGGAGCATCTCTTCTGGCTCTAAATAGTTCAAGTCTTTGTGAAAAGTCTCTTCTGTAAAATAGAACGCTACTAAGGTTACGACAATCACTATTACCCCGGTTACAATGCCACTTTTCACAATATCCCATCCCCATGATTTTTGAAACAGGTCTAGGAACATTAAATTTATCAAGGGCAAAATACCACGCACCATATTTGGTACAGTAGTAGCTGCTGTTCCGCGTAAGTTGGTGCCAAACTGCTCTGCTCCCATGGTTACAAAAATGGCCCAAAATCCTGTTGAGAATCCTAGGGCACCACATACTGCATACATGCGCTCAGTAGAATTGTTCCAAGCACTAAAAAAGACAAATAAGAAGATGATGGTAAGGCTATAGAAAATGAGCAAGGCTTTTTTACGGCTTTTAAAATATTGGCTGATCAAACCAATCAAGATATCGCCAATGGCAATACCCACATAAGCAAACATAATAGACTTGCCTGAATCAATGACCGTGCTACTAAACATGGCTTTGCCAAACCTATCACTTTGGTTCACCAAGATTCCTATCACATACCAAGTGGGTAATCCAATTAAAATAGCCAATGCATATTTTTTAAATCGCTTGGCATTATTAAAGAACATGAAAATATTTCCTTTAGATACCTGTTGGTTTTCTGTTTGTTTGAACATACCACTCTCTGCCACACTTACACGCATCAGCAACAAACCAATTCCCAATCCACCTCCAATTTTATAACAAAGACGCCAGTCACCCGTAAATTGATACGTGAAATAAGCAAAGACAGCTCCAAACAATCCAATCCCTGCCACCAAAGAGGTACCAACGCCTCTTTTATTCTTTGGTAAAATTTCACTCACTAAAGTAATGCCCGCACCTAATTCTCCCGCTAAACCAATACCAGCAATAAATCTACAGGCTGCGTACTGATCTACTGTAACAACAAATCCAGTAACAATATTGGCTACAGAATATAAAATAATGGATCCAAATAAGACACTTAATCTACCTCGCTTATCCGCTAAAATTCCCCAAAAAATACCACCCAATAATAATCCAAACATTTGCCAGTTGATTACTTTGGTGCTGTCTATAAGCATGGTTGCATCCGTAGCACCAACCCCCATCATACTGGGTTTCTTCACAATAGTAAACAACAACAAATCATAGATGTCTACAAAATAGCCCAGTGCTGCAACAATAACCGGTAGTGATAAAACACCAAATTTCTTTTCAGTCATGGGTATCAATTGGGGATTAAAATTGTGGTTTATGATTCAATAAAATTGAGGTCTGTACCATAGCTTTCCTTGGTATTCCAAGCTGCATAATAGGCAATTCCAATGATAAATATACCAGTAATAGCTGCGCCTAACACATAATTACCAGTAAGGGTTCCCAAACTTTTATGCATAATAATGATTAATGGCAGCACGCCTCTTACCACATTGGGAATTGAAATTGCAGTAGTAGCTCGCAGATTAGTACCAAATTGTTCAGCAGACATGGTAATATAGAGTACGGAAAATCCAGACCCAAAACCCATTCCACCACAAAGCAAGTACATGCTATTCACCGATCCCCAACCCAGTGCTTGAGAAAAATAGATGATCAAGAAAACGGTTAAAATAGTCATGAAAATCAACAAAGCTTTGCGTCTACTTTTCAAATAATTGCTCAACAAACCCGCACTGGTATCGCCCAAGGCGATGGCCATATATTGGTATAAAATAGACTTAGCCGGGTTTACCCCCTCAATGCCAAACTCATGACCAAACTTATCTGAGAATGTAATCAAAACACCAATCACATACCAAACAGGCAAACCTATTACCACTCCTTTGAGATACCTAAAAAATCTTTCGCGCTTGGTAAACAACATTAGAAAATTACCGCGTTCAACCTCGCTGTTTTTTACTGCACCAAAAAGACCACTCTCCGAAATTTTTACACGAAGCACTAATAAACAAAGACCCATGGCGCCACCAATATAATAGCAAATTCGCCAGTCTTTAAAATGGTCATATACAAAGAAAGCAGTTATGGCACCAAAGACTCCAACAGTAGCAATAATGGTAGCGCCAATGCCGCGTTTTTCTTTTGAGAGCATTTCATTTACTAAAGTAATACTAGCGCCTAATTCACCCGCCAAACCAACACCGGCAACAAATCGCATCCAAGTATATTGTTCCACGGTTTGCACCATGCCGTTGGCGATATTAGCCAAGGAATACAACAATATGGACCCGAATAAAACACTTAGTCTACCCTTCTTGTCTCCCATAATGCCCCAAGCAATTCCACCCACTAAAAGGCCAATCATTTGAACACTAATGATGAGTTCACCCTTGCTCAAAACCTGATCAGGACTTAAACCCAAAGACTCCAAACTTGGTTTACGAACTATACTAAATAAGAGTAAATCATAGACGTCAACAAAAAATCCTAATGCCCCAACAATAACGGGCAGTGACAATACCGCAATCTGTTTTCCGAAACTTTGTTGCATGAAATTTTAAGCTGTTTTCTTTTTGTTGAAAAGCAGTTTGAAAATAACTGGAGCTGTGGTTACAAACACTATCCCTAATACAATCACTTCTAAATGTTGTTTAAGGTCAAAACCAAATTGTGAGAGAATCCAGATTTGCAAGAAATGTCCACCAACCAACATACTAAATACCCAAGCTACTGATCCTATCACATTGAATACCATGAATCTCTTTTTGTTCATCTGTACAATACCAGCAACAATGGGCGCAAAGGTTCTTATGATTGGAATAAAGCGAGCAATGATAATGGCACCACCTCCATGCTTTTCATAAAACTCATGTGCCTGTTCTAGATAATGT
>CAMFKK010000176.1 GCA_945957225.1 uncultured Sphingobacteriia bacterium
ACGGTATTTGTCAATGAAACCGGTCCTGCCTATTTGAAAACCGCAAGACAAGCCCTAGCTAATTTTTTGCACTGTGATGCAGATGATCTGGTATACGTGACAAATCCTTCTTATGCCGTTAATATCATTGCCAAGAGTTTGAAATTAGGCCCTGGAGATGAAGTATTGACCACCAATTTGGAATATGGTCCTTGTGATAAAACTTTGAACTTTTATTGTGAACAAACAGGTGCAACTTATATTAGAAAGAAAATCAGATTTCCCCTTGAAAACAAGGAAGATTTTATTGCACAGTTTTGTGCCGGTATCAGTACAAAGACAAAACTCATTTTCATCAGTCATTTAACCAGTTCAACAGCTCTTAGATTACCCGTTGAAGAAATCTGTGCCATTGCAAATGAACGCGGAATCATGGTGTATGTAGATGGTGCTCATGCTCCCGGACAATTACCCATTAACCTAAGAACACTTGGTGCGGATATTTATACTGGGGCCTGTCATAAATGGATGATGACACCCAAGGGCTCTTCTTTTTTATACGTTAAAAAAGAACTGCATCAATTATTTGAACCTCTCGTGATTAGCTGGGGATATAAAACTGCAAACCCATCTGGATCCTTATTAATAGATAATCACCAATTACAAGGAACAAGAGATTATGCTGCATTTCTAACCATCCCAAAAGCTATTGAATTCATGCAAAAGCATCAGTGGGATCAGGTCAATGATTATTGCAGAAAGCTTAGTCAAGACAATGCCCAAAGATTTTGTGACTTAATGGGCACCCAATCCAATAGTCCCATTAATGATGATTTTATTGGACAATTATTTTCTATTCCCATTCAAATTCCTCATCCAGAAAAATTGCATGACCACTTGTATGCAACCTATAAAATACAAGTGCCAGTTCCGTCACATGAGGGGCAATTCTATTTGAGGTATTCTTTACAAGGCTTTAATTGTCAATCAGATTTGGATCAATTGTTTAATGCCATGAAAAAACTGATAGCATGAATAAGCCATTACATCTAATAAAAGGACAAATTGCAGATTACCATTGGGGTTCTGATGGCATCTTGGTTTCCTATTCTAAAAATGTGCTTAGAACAGTTGATTTAATCCAAGACAATATTGCTTTGGTAAAGTCAATTACCGGAGATAAAAAAGTACCCTTATTAATTTTCTTAACCCAGTCACCTGTTCCAGATAAAGCCACAAGAAAATATAGTCAATCTGTTCTGCCTTCAGTTTATACTGCAATAGCCATGGTTTCAAAACCTGGTTTAGCACAGTTGGTCATGAAAATGGTATTTGCTTTTCAAGCTCCCCCAATTCCTATGAAATCATTCTCTAATGAAATAACCGCAAGGCAATGGTTACAACAATATTTATAAATTCATCATTATGAAAACGAGCAATCAAACTATCATAAGAGCCATATTACTCCCAATTGCTTTTACCATTTTATTGGCTGGGGCAAGTTTTTTTAAACAATTATTGCCAGCACAATATGAGCGAATGAGTTATGGATTAATTGGTTCTGCTGTGGCAATTTTGGTGACTTGGTTATTTTTAAAATGGGATAGAAAATCTTGGTCTGCCCTCAATTTGGGATGGGATTCCAAAACTCTCCCAAAATCCTTGTTAGGATTAATCATGGGTATTGTATTAGCAGCTATTATGGTAGGCACTATGGTCATTTGTACAGATGTAACCATTGCTCTAAATGATTCACCTGCTATCCTACCCTTTCTCATGACGGCAACGGCATTGATTCCCCTAGCTTGGATGGAAGAAATGGCTTTTAGGGGTTATGCATTTCAACAATTACACAGTAGCATTGGATTAAGAAATACACAGATTATTATTGCCATAGTTTTTGCGCTTTATCATGTTGCGGGTGGTCAGGGATTAGCTTCTTCTTTTTTAGGCCCGGGCTGTTTTGCTTTTGTATTTGGAATGGCAATGGTTAAATCAGGAGGTCTTGCCTTGCCCACGGGTTTACATATAGGACTGAATCTATTTAATGCTAGTATTGGTCAGCATAGAGGCTTGAATAGCTTATTTGTAATTGGATTGGAAAATGGTACCGAACTTTCTGGTAGAATGGTTTCCTATTGGGGATATGGTTTGAATCTTGCCATGTTAGCGGTTACTTGGCTTATTATGGAGCGTCATATACAACATGAAAAAAAGGGATAAATACCCTTTGGAGGGTATGGCCAAACTAAAGTGCAATAATAGCTTTGTTAATAAAGATTAATTATGCGCTTTTATTTGTTCTTGGCCCTTTTATTGTTAGGTTTTATTCCACTAGTTAATGCCCAGTCCTATTCTACTATAACCGCAATTAATATTCGGAATTATCACCTATTTCAGGATTATCTTTTTAACAACCGTGATACAGGTATTATAAGATTAAGAAAGACAAAAGAACTCTATGTAACCTTACAGAATGGGATAAATAGTTATTTTGAAAATCCAATAGAAAGTGAAAGAGATATCACCATCTATTTTAGATGGATTTCTACCATGGATCTTGGTAAGAAATTAATGGAATGGAAATCATATAGTAATTGTATTCAAGTGCTTGAGCCCTTGTTAGCAAATATTAAATCAAATACGCCCCCATTTAAAGCATCTTATTTATTTGAAGGTAGAACCTACTATTTTAATGATACCCATTTTTACTATTTAAGGGATTTTGGTGATTATTACACCGGCTATTCCCAATACATGTTAGGAAAAGATGAAGCAGCTTTTCAGTCTTTTTTCAAATTTTTCAACAGCTACAAAGTGCCATTAATGGAAGGGTTTGAAGCAAGAAAAGCTATATTGGATATTTTTAAAAGATCTCCAAGTGTAGTTAATAAAGACTGGTATACCAATTCTTTGATGTTCTTAATCTACTATTATAATCAAATGGATCCTGCAACACAGGACAAAATTGAACAGCATTCAAATACAAATTTGCAGTATATAAAATTGAGCAAAGAAAACCAAGCATTACTTGGATATGGTCCAAGGGGACAAATATACAAATGGGCAAAAGCAATTATTGAAGATGCAGAAAGTACCAATCCAGAAATAAAGATTTATGATTATTGTGCCCAACTAGCCCCAATTATGGTGAAATATGATAGCACTGGTAAAATTGCAATGAAATTGTATGATTTAGCCTATAAACATTATTGGAGTTCTGGTAGATCTGGTAGGAATAATGAATATACTTTCACAATGAGAGATGAAAAATTTCATCTTAATGCATTGGCATTAGCTAAAAAATTCAAGGACCAGGAACCCATTCAGTCTAAAGAAATGGCCATGACTGCCTTAGAATTTTATGCTAAAGAATTTAAGAAAAACTATCGTACCAACTTATGGCGTTGTGAAGTATATGAGGAAGTTGCCAATCAATATATTTTTTGGGGAGATCAAGTAAAAGCAAAAGAGTTTCAGGATAAAGTAAAACCCTGTTTAAAAGAATATAAGAAATTACTTAAATAATGAAACATTCCAATTGGGTAATCATTTTACTATTGCTTAGTGCTTGTACCCAAAATAAACCACAAGCAGATTTTCCACTAGCAAAGGGTAACCAATGGACCTATGCTGCAACTATTCAATACCATGACGATGATATAGATAGTATGATTACCAAACAAACCAATTGGTTGATGGAAGTGGTAGATGTGATTCCCCACGGAAATGCCAATGCCGTTATAGTTAAAGGATTTCCTACAGACTTGGTTTGGTATGAGGGTAAAGCGGATAGAGGTAATTATCTGCTTTTAGTAGATAGCAATAAAGTCTATTTGAGCAATCTGCCTCCAGATGATAGTTTGAATCTTCGAATAAAAGATCCTAATGATCAGCTAACTGATATCAAAACTGGCACCAACCTCATTTTTGACTTCCCCTTGGTTAAGGGAAAAACCTGGGGTGCTGACCCTGAAATGCCCCAACGAACTGATAGTATGTATGCTTGGGTAGTGCAAAATACGGCAAGTTCAACTCAGGCCGCAGGCATAAAATATAATACCAATCCAGACCATAGTATTTTTGAATTTCAGCCAGGAGTAGGCATTACAGGCTATCAATTTGAACACCATGGTACGGTCATGAAATTAAACATGAAATTAATTAGTCAAAAAATCCAGTAGCATTTTTTAGTACATTCATGCATCCATTAGCCAAAGTTTTGTGATGCGTTTATTTAGATATTTTGCATTATCCTATTTAGTACTTGTCAGCCTTACAGTCAATGCCTGGGTCTATCCAGAGCATCGGAAACTGGCTATATTGGGTATGGAACAATTGAGTCCAGCCTATCGATTACAATTAGAACAGATTTGGCAAAAAGCCAGAACGGGTTATGAAACCAGACTAAGCCCAACCGTATTGGTGGCCAACCAAGGTTTGAAACCCACTCAATTGGATTATGCATCATGGTCAGGGATTGCGGGAGACCATAGTTGTTCTCCAAGTGATATGCTACACAATGTGCTGGAAACGGATTGGATTATGAAAGTGGCTGGCATAGCAGCCCAATTAGAATATGATTTAGCAGCAACCGATAACAGGAGTAAACGCATCAATGCCATTAGAAATTCAGATATCCGTTTACAAAAAGCCGATTTGGCTTATAGCAGTAGGGCTAGTGCAAATAATGCTCATTTTTTAATGGCTAGACCCAAAGAAGATACTGATCCTCAAACCTATTTTACCGCATGTTTGATTGAAGGTGCTCCCTTGAATGCCATTGCTGTATATACTAGGTTTCATCTAAGTGCTCTTTACAAAGCAAGACAATCCAATCAAAAAGGGATTAGTGAAAAAGAACAAAGGGCTTGGTTATTAGCAGCGCTGGCCGATGAAGCCTTTGCAGACCATTTTTTACAAGATACGTATGCAGCGGGTCATGTGGCAGGAATATGGGGTTCTGCATCTATCAGAAAAGGAACACATGATTATTATAATGAAAAGGGATTAGAAGTGGTTAGTTGGGATGGGAAAAGAATGATTCTCTCAGGAGATGCATATTTGAGGGAAACAGAAGCACAAAATATTGCCAGTTTTATCAGGGCCAGTTTGGAACAATTGCTAGATGCAGCCGCAGGAAATTTATCTGTAGTATCAAAGGAAAATCAAACGCTTCCAACCAATTTGGCTGATAGTTTTAGTACCTGTATGGAACCAAGCGTGAAAGCTTTAGCGTTTGAACTAGATTTAGTCATACCCATATTAATGAAAACACCTGCGCCTGGTTTGGCAGAAGGGCTAGGAGCAATGCCCAGGGTTAGTTCAGAAATAGGCACATTTCTTGGCGTATCTTCCGCTGCCAACCTACATTCAATTTCTGGAGGCTTTGCCAAAAATCAAAAAGGGACTGGTGGTGTAGTTGGCCTAGAAGCCAATCTGCGCTTTGGTTTTGGCCTAGATGGGGTTTTAAATAATTCAGGGGATGGACTGGTTTTTGTGCAAGCTGGATGGAAAAGCGATGCCAGTTCAACTAATCAATTTGTGAATGAGGCACCTACGCTTCCAACCAATTCATTAACCACTGCCATCCCTGGCAGATCGGCCTATAGTTTTAGAATGCGGATGCCATTTTATGTATTTCCTGGTGATTTAATTTTAGCATCACCCCTGCTATTATTTGCCCCCAAATCCTATGCAAAAATGGCCATGCGAGCTGGTAACGGCGGATTGATTCCTTGGCAGTCAGGCATTGCAACCCCTATTGGAAGATTCCAATTTGTTTTGGGTAGAGAAGTTGGCGTTTCTTTTTATGGAC
>CAMFKK010000177.1 GCA_945957225.1 uncultured Sphingobacteriia bacterium
TTTTTGTTCTTTGTAAAGTAGGCAAACCTTGAACAGCTGCGTTCAATTCAAAGTCATAGTATTGGAAAGTAGACAATTCCCTGAACTCTGGTCTAACTACTGTTTGGGAAGCAGACAAACGCAAATTGGTTTGTTGATTCAACTTTAAGGTAGCATTGATACCAGGTAAGAAATCCCTCACTTGTGTATAGTTATATCTAGGATCAGATGTTTTAACAGCGCCTACCAATTGATCATAGTCTTCCATTCTTACACCCCAGATTACACGTAAGTTCTGTCCAAACTGATTGTCAAATTGAACATATGCTGCATTTAAAATGGTATTAGCCAAGTAGCGGTATAAGTTACCCTTGATGGCATCAAATGCTAACAAAGTACTGGTTGCAGATCCATCGCCAAAATTAGCAGCATTAAACACAGTCTCTGGACCTTGTAAACGAAGAGCAGCATTGTCTCTTGGCAAATAGATGGAGAAAGGCTTAGCATCAAACAAACGGTCTTTTACTTGCAACATATATCCACCCTTCAAAGTTTGATTAGTTCCAAAAGCTTTGAAAGTATACGCTAAGTCTACACCTCCAGAGTAAATATAATCACTCAGATTCTGGTAGAAACGGTTTCCACTTTTTTGTGATAATACGTTTGAGAGTAACAAGGTATAAGGATTGCTAGCAATAGAGTTGTTTTTCAAATAATACAATCTGCGTTGATCAGGAATATAACCATCCAACAAAGTGAATGAACCATTCCATTTCAACTTCAATTTATTAGGCAATAAATTGTGTTCACCACTGATTTGGTTATTCCAAAATGTATTTTGTTTGAATCCCAACTCATAACCCTTGGTACTATCCAATAATGTATTACCATTTCCTTCAACCCCAGTTCTTAATGTGGTAAAATCATTGGAACTGATATTGAACAATGTTTTGTAGGAGATTTTATTGTTGTTGTCAAATTGGTAGGACAAATTACCTAAAGCACCCCAAAGAACATCTGTACTGTAGCGGTCATCACTGAAAGCAAAATCAGGAGTAAATGTTCCGTTACCAATGAAGTTAAATCCGCTATTTGTACCCTTGATTAACTTTCCAGTTTTATTGTAAGTAAGACCAAAAATACCACCAAGCTTACCTGACTTTCCAGTATTGGCTGTAAATCCACCACTTATTTGCATTTGACCATTAAACCTATTCAAACCATTGTCAGTATACGTATTCCAATTGGTTCCAAACTGTTTACCCATATTTGTTTTTTCTAGGGCAGTCAAAGCATCAAAAGCACTTTTAGTGGTATAAGCACCAGGCAATGACCTAGTACCATCATCAATTCCCAAATAGTCTGTTTTACCACCTTGGTAGGTTTTAAAGTCCTGACCAATAGTTTGCAGGTTCACTCCTGTTCCCACTTGAATATTAAAGAAATTCTTGGAAGGAATATCTCTGGTATTTACTTGAATTAAACCTCCAGCCCACTCACCTGGCAACTCAGGTACAAATGCCTTGTTAATGATGATATTGTCAATCATATTAGAAGGAATCAAATCAAAGGAGAAAGCCTTTCTATCTGGCTCAGTACTTCCCAATTGAACACCATTTAACATGGCAAGGTTATATCTTTCAGCCAAACCTCTCACAATCAAGAATTTGCCATCTTGAATACTAGCACCTGGTGTACGCTTCAAAACTTCTCCGGTATTCTTATCTGGAGACCTTCTGATGGCTTCCGCTGAAATAACAGAAGCAACGGTATTGGTATTTTTTTGAAAGGAGATTAATGCACTCACTGTTTCTCCTCTTGCAGATGATCCTCTAGCAGAACTTTTTACCGTTACAGCTTCTAATGCCTTACCCGACTCTTCTAATAATACGTTTACAAATTCTTCTGCGCCTGATTTTTCTACGCTTAAATCGTTTACAGACTTGTCTTTATAACCTATATAAGACAAAACAATGCTGAATTTTTTGCCTGCATCTACATTAATGCTAAACCTACCATCAATATCGGTTTTAGTGGTACCACTGATGTCACCTGAAATCTTGATGGTAACGCCAGCCAAACCCTCATTTCTTGCATTGGTTACCTTACCTGATACCTTGGATTTTTGAGCAAATCCCGTTAACGCTACAAGAAAAAATAATACTACTGCTACAAATTGCTTCACTGGGTAATTATTTAATGCGGCAAAACTACCCGGCCAATGTTATCGAATTGTTACCCCAATGTTACCTGTGGATGAATTATAAGATATGAAATAACACTATATTTATTTAGATTTTGACTATTATGATGGATACCCATTTACACCACGACCACGAAGAAAAACACTTAAAAAGTTCAGAAACCATTACAGATATAGTAATAGGTATGTCAGACGGTCTTACCGTTCCATTTGCATTAGCAGCGGGATTGAGTGGGGCCGTTAAAGACGTTCACTTGATTGTGATTGCGGGCATTGCTGAAATTGCTGCTGGATCCATCGCCATGGGCCTTGGAGGCTATTTGGCAGGCAAAACCGAACAGGAGCACTATGCCAGTGAGTTAAAAAGGGAATATGACGAGATTGAAGAATTACCCCATGTGGAAAGAGAAGAGGTTCGGGTCTTTTTTGAAGGTTTGGGTTTGAGCAGGCATTTACAAGAAGAAGCCACAGAAGAATTGATCAAGGACAAAGACCGTTGGGCTGATTTTATGATGAAGTATGAGCTAGGTCTTGAAGAACCGGATCCCAAACGAGCTAGTAAAAGCGCCTTTAATATTGGCGCCTCCTATATTGTGGGGGGTATGATTCCACTTAGCTCTTATTTTTTTGTGGAAGATGGGATTAGCGGCTTAAAATATTCTGCTATAGTTACACTAGCTTGTTTATTTGTTTTCGGCTATTTTAAAAGCAAGTTGACTGGAACTCCTCCTTTAAAAGGTGCCCTTAAAGTAACCATCATTGGTGCATTGGCAGCAGGTTGTGCTTTTGGAATTGCCAAGTTAATAGAAGGTTAATTGCGTATTTTGATTGATTGTTAAGGGGTAAAAAAAGCCAAATTACCGATTGCGTAAGTAGACTATTGACGATTCCCCTACTTTCGTTTTAAGCAAATCAAATCAATACGATGAAAAAAATCCTGACCGCATTTCTTAGTTTGGCGGTATTGGCAGCAATGGCTACCAAAGCCCCAGAAACACGCTTTAAAAACAAAAAAAACGGTGCATTCCTAGTCTCCAATTATGAAAATGTTTTGGGCACATCCATGGAGATTAAAGTGTTGACTAATTCTGAAAAAAAAGCTGCCCTTGCAGAAACAGCCGCACTTGCCGAGATTACAAGACTCAGTAATATCTTAAGTGGATATGACAAATCTTCTGAGTTTAGCAAATGGATGCAAACCAAGAATAAAGCAATTACTGTTAGCAAAGATTTATTCCAAGTATTGTCTTTATATGAGCAGTGGCGCACAAAAACCAGTGGTGCTTTAAATGCATCCGCAGAAGCCATTAACCAAGTTTGGAAACAAGCTGCTACTACTTCAACCCTTCCTAATTCTGCCCAATTAGAAAAGGCTGTTGCCGTTGCCAATCAGCAACATTGGCAATTAGATGCCGCTCAACAAACCGCCACTCATTTGAGTAATAGCGCTTTAAAATTTAATTCATTTACCAAGAGCTATATTATTGAAGCAGCTGCTAATGCAGCTATGAAAGCCGCTAATGTAACTGGACTAATTTTAAATATTGGCGGCGATATTGTGATCAAGGGCCATGTGGTAGAAACTGTAAATATTGCAGATCCTAAATCAGATGCAGAAAATGCCAATCCTATGACCACTATTCAGGTAGGCGCAGGCGCGATAGCTACTAGTGGTAATTATAGAAGAGGTGAGATGATTGCTGGACAATGGTATTCTCATATTGTTGACCCCAGAAATGGACAACCCGCAAATCAAGTACTCAGTACCACTGTTCTTGCACCAAATGCTACAGATGCTGGTGCATTGGCTACCGCTTTTAATGTATTAACTCCTGCAGAATCTATGGCACTTGCAGCTACTATGCCAGGTGTTGAATATTTAATTGTCACTAGAACTGGAGAAAAATTTGCCAGTGCTCATTGGAAAGATGTAGAAATAACAACTGAAAATACGGATGCAGTCAATGCAGAAAAAGAATGGAAAAATGAAGTAGTTATTAATCTTGAATTGATGAAACAAGCTGGCTTTGCTAAAAGACCTTTTGCAGCTATTTGGGTAGAAGACGCTGAAAAGAAGACGGTAAAAACCATCGCCCTTTGGTATAACAAACCAAGATGGGTTCCTGATATGAGAGAATGGTATAGGAAAAATGGAGAAACCATGAAGGCCAATCCCACTAGTTTTAGTTCTATTACCAGTGCCACTAGATCTGCTGGTAAATACACTTTAAAATGGGATGGCAAGGACGATGCTGGCAATATTCTTCCAGCAGGAAATTATACCATTTACATGGAAGTAGTTAGGGAACATGGCGGATACGATTTGTTACACCAAGATGTTGAATGCAAGAAAAAAGACCAGAGTTTTACATTGCAGGGTAGTAAGGAAGTTTCAACGGTCTTAATAGAATACAAGAAAAAATCAACCGACAATTAGTATTGTGACAAATAGTAATCAGAAAAAAAGTCCAACAGCTATTAAGTGGAATAGAAAATTTGCAGAAGCTTCTAGGTGGTTACATATCTATGTTTCCATGATTAGCTTTGCCATTGTTTTGTTCTTTTCTGTTACGGGCATTACGCTGAATCACCCTGATTATTTTGCGGGTGAAATGAAGGAGACCCATGAAAAGGGGCAAATGGAAACCGCTTGGGTTAACGTAACAGATACGGTTAAGATTGCCAAATTAGAAATGGTAGAACGCTTGCGCAAACAGCATGGAATCAAAGCACCTGTAACAGAATTCCGTATTGAAGAAGAGCAATGCGCCATTTCTTTTAGAGGACCGGGTTATGCAGCAGATGCTTTTGTAAATAGAAAAGACGGAAACTATGAAATTACTTTGCTCAAAGCTGGCGCGATAGGCGTTTTGAATGACTTACACAAGGGAAGAGATTCAGGCGCTAAATGGGCCATACTCATTGATGTATCTGCCATTTTAATGATCATCATCTCTTTAACCGGAATCATTTTGTTATTATATATTAAACGCAAAAGAATTAGCGGATTAGTTTGGGCCTTGATTGGTCTGGCACTTGCATACTTGGTTTATCAGATCTGGGTTTAACCCTTTTTCCTATTAATTAGCTTGATCAAAATACCCGCTAGCGGGTATTTTGCTTTTATGGGCTAGGCTTACTTTCATTTTATTAAAAATTGAATAAAATGAAACTAGAATTAAGCATGAAATTAATGCTTGTTACTATCTGCTTAGGATTGACGCAGCATTTATTTGCCCAAGATGCAGTTAAAGACTACTGGTATCCAGTAATTGTAAAAGGGAAAATGGGATATATGGACAAAACTGGAAAGCTAAAAATCAATGCAGCCATTGAAAGACCCCCAAGTTATAGCATGGATAATATTCATGGCGATTATATAATAGTTGGAAACACAAAAAAAGTATTATACAACAGAGCGGCTAAAATTGTTATTGACAAATATTTTAGCGATATCATGATTGACGAGACTAACAAACTCATAAAAGTCTCTGCCCTTTCTGACAACTCCTTCAGCATGTTTAGTGCCAAAAAAGGATGGTACGATTATTCTGGAAAAGAAATCATTCCCGTTGCCTATGAGACTCAAATATTATCCGGCGGATATTCCT
>CAMFKK010000178.1 GCA_945957225.1 uncultured Sphingobacteriia bacterium
AAGTAAACCAACCTGGGTTATTTGATAATAGTGTAGCATCCCATGGCCCCCTTCTAAATCTAACAACACCAGAATAGGGAAATGCTTTTACATAGCTAGTAGGCAAAGCTTGTGAAGCAGGCAGTTCCTTCCATAGATTACTATCTTCTAGCAAATAAGAAAAAGATCCAGACAAAGATTGTATACGTGTATTTTCAATGATTCTACACATGGCTGCAAACTCTCCATCATTGTCTTTTAAAGCCATATAGCGAAGTGGATAATAGTAGTTCTCCATATTTCCAATCTGCCCCTTATCCTGTCTATTGGATGCTTCAGTTACTACTTCACCATTTGGATGCAAATAGTAGCGCATCATTTTTAAATTTTTTCTTACGGCATCATATAACTCAGGTTTATTCAAACCAATTGCCATGGTAATTAATACTCTATCTATAACACCTGAATAACCATAAGTACTTTTCTCGGTGTATTGGCCATCAGGGTCCAAGTCAATATGTTCGGCCAACCACTGGTCAATTCTTTGTAAGTATTTTGGGTTGGGAAATAGTTCATTGAGTTTGGTCAATGCAGCAGAAACTACCCAACGATGATTGGGTGTATGAATACCACCAACTATTAATGACTTTCCAGCATGCTTTAAAAATGTTTCCATCAAAGCCAATACAGGTTCAAATCCTGGGGTTCCAGAATTTTTAAGAAAGGCATAGGATTGCGCCATTCTCTTCACCATAAATGCTGTATCTGGTGTAGAATGAAAATTGGTATCCACCAAATCAATGGTACCATCTTCATGCTGAAATTTCAACAGGGCTTTTAAAGCCAGATGCAATTCCTTGAGTAATTCTTTGGATTGATAATAACTTGACTCAGGACAATATAGGGCTGCACAGGCTTCATTGATAAAATTACAGGTACTATGCGGATTGGGGATCTCTGTATCACTCATGTACCCACCAAAATATTTATGATTAGGATCAACCACTTTATTCTTTGCCATTCCCTTAACCCCTTGGTCATTGATCTTAATTAATTCAATCAACCATCCTGGTTTAACCTTAGGTGCTAGATACTGATTTTGCTGATAGGCAGCAATTCCAGCTAATGGCATGAAACATGCCGCACTGGCACTCAATTTTACAAATCCCCTCCTATTCATATACGACAATTTTCTTGTTCAAATTATTTTCGAGTCCCTTTCCACTGTTCGTAAGCTGTTCCAAATAAGATAAAAGAACCATAGCCAAAACCTGTTCCTTCTGTAATCTTTCTGGTTAAATAATAATTCTCGTCACCCACACAGGTTCCACCTGAAACCTTTGTAGGAATTAGATACGCAGCCCCAGCGCTTTTTAAGCTCATGCTTCTCAAACCTTGATAAGATTTTTCAACCATTGGGCCGTATAGTTTCTTGTCCAGAATTTTCATTTTTAATCCCATGGTAATAGTATAGGCAAACATAGCAGTGCAAGAACTCTCTAAGAAATTGCGAGGTTCTTTAGGAAGCGTCACCAGTTGGTACCAATGACCTGATACAGCCTCTTGCAATGGAGCAATGGATTCAACATAATGAACAAATGCTTTTTGCATTGGCTTCCAATATTTGGATGAACGAGGAACCGTATTCAATGCATCAGACAATGCCATACCCACCCATCCATTACCACGAGCCCAGATCTGACTGCTTTTGCGCGTGGTTTTATCAGGCCATCCCATAATGCTGCAACCATCGTTGTAGTCAATGGCATCATCATCATATCCATGTACCCATAAACCAGATACAGGATCTATCAATTTTTCATCATGTGCATTAAACTGCTCTAGAAAATCTGCAATATATTTTTCGTCCTTGGTTAGCCGATACATTTCTAATAAAAACATATTAAGCATATACACGGTATCGTCCCAAAGCTCAATGGTTTCTGCGCGGTGCGATACCCCACCATTTTTTGCCCTTGGAATTTTTAAATAATCCGCATAAATCTCTTGGGCTTTGTCAAGATATTTTTTATCTCCTGTTACACGGGCTAGAAATGCCATACCATGCGCTGATGCCACTGCATTAGGGTGTTTGCCATTGGCTACTGCATATGTAGCATCCATGGCTGTTTTAACATAATCTAAATAGACTTTTTTCTGAGCCTCTGTTTGTTTGGATTGATACAAATGAATCAAGGAATTTAAGAAAGTAGCTTGGCCCCAATCCCATTTATATTTCTCAGCAGGCATAAATTGCTCTCTTCCATGAAGATCAACTGAATCAACCCATGTTTGGGCTTTAACGGATAAGGTTAAAAGCAATACAATTGCAAGCGGGGCAGCTTTTCTCATGGCAGTCAATTCTAGGTTTGAAGGGTAAGTTAAAACGTTTTAGTATGAATTGAGACAAAGAGCTGAATGCTTTTTTGCGAAATCGATTTCGATTAACCAAGGAATCATAATTAGCGCTTAAACTTAGTTTCTATATTGGCTCATCAATGGCTTACCTATCTCCTTTCCATCAATATTGAACAAAAAGTCCGTAGGCAAAGCCACTGGGTGAAAATATTCCAATCGCTTTTTGATATTGAGATCTGCTTTTACACCCAAGACACCAGCAGTCGTTGTTACTTTTGCTTCTACTATTCCATTGTTATTACCTACTTGCACTGAAGCTGATAATACAGATTCACGGAATTTTTTAAAGTCGGCATCAGTCTTGATACCCTCTGCAGTCTTCCACCACATGGCAATCATGGCTTTCCCAGTACTAGGATGTTGCAGGGTTAATCGCAAAGCCTGATCATGAACCATCTGAAATTTTTCTCTTGATGATTTGTAGGTAAACCCATCATTGTATAATCTTGGTTTAGCACTATCATCGGCATTGCTGATTAAATACCTAAAAGCGATGGCCACGTCTTCAAATTTGGCAAAGACAGTATTGCTTGCATCTAATGCTGTATTGGTACCAACAGCCGGAACCAATATTTTTTGATTACCCATCCATATCTCATCAAAATAGTTTGGCAAAATAATGGTAGAATTCACATAGGGTTTGATACAGTTATGGTCTCGTTCTCCTGCCACCAACATCACAAACTCACCCCTATTCTGTGCCGATTGCATAAAGGGCATCAAGTGCCTAGTCTTACCCCATCCGCCGTTGGCAGGATAATTGGCGGGCATTAAATGTTTCATCTTGTCTCCCATGCCCGTATTTGACCAGGTACCATAATGATCATCCCTTCCTTCCATGGAAAAAGCAATATTGGGCATTTCTGGTTTGGAAGGGCTAAACAAATACATGACAAATGGTTTGTCATCTGGACTATAATATTGGTTACTTGATGCAATAGATACTTTCTTACCCACATAATCAACCGCATAAGTATGAGCCAAACTATCCCAACGCTGTATGCTATACCTATTGGGTTTGTTCATCAATGCTTTTTGTTCTTTTGTTAATCCAATCTCTTGAAGTGTAGACAAACAAAGCTGATTGAAGAGCTGAATATTGTTATTCTTTCTTCCAATCAAGGGATTGAAATATTTTTCTTCTAATAAATCTCTTCCAAATACCCTGTTATAATCCCTGCTATGCGCTCCACCCAAATATCCACCCATGGGGTTATAGTGCATACTCAAGTCATTTAAAAAGAACTGAATCACGTTTGTTGTTTTGGCCCTAATATCTTCGTCTTTTACAAAACGATACAACAATAACAAAGACTCTAGATCAACCCCACAATAAGTAGGACTATCGTATTCTCTATTACCATAGCGAGACACATGCTTTAGCCATTGGTTAAAATATGTTCTACCCTCTTCAAGAATAGCTGGATCTTGATATACTTGTGCAAATGCTACAAAATTCCAAATCTTCATCAAATAGATATTGGTATAAGAAATCCTAACCTCTTGATTTCTGGCTCCCTTAATCCCTAAATTAAAAATTTCATCTAGTGTTTTTTTAGCACCTACACTTAATCTATCATTGAATAATAATTTGATGGGCATACCATATTGCATACAAAATTCAATATTATTCCCGTCTCCAATATCATTGCCTGTTTCATGCCATCCCCAAAAAATATTCCCATAACTTCTACCAGCCTTTGGGTCATGAATCATCCTAGTTTGAACCAGTTTAAGCACCCATTCTATTTGTTCTGGTTTTAAAAAGTTGACATCAAGCGCATCCAAAACAAAAGTAAATACGTCTCTTACAGCTATCTGTGGTGGCGTTTTCTGCAATGCTTCCCATTGTTGTTTTAAATTAGTCAATCGGGCTGCGGGATCAGACATGGCCGGAACTTTAAAATTGGGTTGTGCTGAAACTATGCCTACATTGACGCATAAAACCAAAACCCCAAAAGCTATATAAATTGACTTTTTCATTATCCTATTTCTCTTTGATTAATCTATACATTTTCACACCATGATATGGAATATTGGTTGCAAGTTTTCCAGCAAAAATTCCTAGGTCTTTTTGACGCCATAAATCTCTAAATTTCCATTTCCCCTTTAAACCTAGGACTGCAAAATCAAACTGATAGTTGATGGGGGGCTCATTACCCATTCTAAAATAAGAAACAGGCGTAGTACCATAACCGGCAATATTGAATAATCCAACGGCATAGGAACCATCTTCCAATGGTTTTAACCAAACCTGTACCATGGAATCATTCTTCACCAATCTTCCTGCTTTTCCCAGGGGATCTTGATTCACAGCAATTACCTCATCATTGGTCAAGAGATTCAAAGTAAATGCATCAAGTCTTTCAACCGGGCATCCAATTAACATAGGAGCTGCCAACAAACTAAAAATACTGATATGGCTATACTGTTCATCAGGAGTCAAGCGTGTAGGATGCAATACTGGTCCAATGGATACATCCCCTACAATCATCATGTCTGGATCCATCCAATGTCCGTGTCCTGAATATGGTGCCCATTTATCCAATGAAAAACTGGTTGGAAACAAACTACTCCAACTGTCTTTGATATCTGGGCCTGTTCTATACATTTGAGACAATCTTACCCAATCAGTTACTTTTTCAAAAGGTGCATTATTGGATAAACTCAAAACCATATCCCTACCTGATAACTTTAAAGCAGTGGCCATTCTTTCAGTAGATGCTACATCAATACGCCAATCATATTTCAGAAAATCAAAACCCCATGCAGCCATTTGTCTGGCATCATTTTTTTCATATTGATATTTACCTATTTTATGAAAACTCTGATTATTCTTCATAATCATTTCTCTGGTTTCACCACCTAAGGGCAAATCTGTTGATGCTCCAGGGTAACCAGCATAACTTGAAATATAGGGAGTGGAATACAAACCTGCTTTCAAACCCATGGCATGAATTTGATCAACCATGCTTTTGATATCGGGAAATTTAGGATTGGGTTGCAATGCTGTATCAGGGCCAGTTCTAATACCCTGCCAACTATCATCAATGTTAACATAAGACCAACCATGGTCTCTCAAACCCTTGCTCACCATGGCATTGGCCGATGCCAATACTTTTTCTCTGTCCAAATGTTGTTCCCATGCATTCCATCCATTCCAACCCATGGGTGGCGTAAGTGCAATAGTATCCCCAACCCTGATGATTAATTTTTGAGTAGCCGCACCAAATTTGTTTTTAGCGTGTAATACCACTGCATAATCGCCCCGCTCTTTTACAACACCACTAATAATTCCAGTTTCTTTTGAAAGAATTAATCCTTTTGGAAGATGATCAACACTAAATTGTATAGGCCTTTCTCCTGTGGCAGCAATAG
>CAMFKK010000179.1 GCA_945957225.1 uncultured Sphingobacteriia bacterium
GAGATAGGCTCCGGTCTCGTGGGCTCGGAGATGTGTATAAGAGACAGGTGGTATAGAGTATGTTCCCAAAGAAATGGGGTTTCTCGGTCCAGAGCACACCTCCTGCTATTTGGGCACTGGCTACTCCGGGTACTGCTTTATTAAAATTCAGTAAGATGCCACCCTTGTTTAGGTCACGGCTGGCTTTTTCCGCACTGGTATCCCAAGTGAGTGGGTTGGTTACGGCTGAAACAAAATTTTCCTTGAGCACAAATGGGGGTTTGTAATCTGTTTGATAAGTTCTCCAAGCACAGATACAACCCGTTTGATTGGGATTGCTACAAATAGGAATACTGCTATACATGGCCAGGTCCAATGCCATGCCCACCACATAAGCCACTACCAATTTGTTTTTCAATGTCTGGTTGTCAAAGAATTCTTTCAAAAGTCTTTTGGCATGGGTGCTTCCCTGACTATGAGCTGCAATAATGATTGGCCTGCCCTTGTTTTCATTGGCCAGATAATATTCAAATGCTTTTTTTAAATCTTGATAAGCCAGTTCAAAAGCAGCCATCGCGCTAGCACTATCAGCTGCGTCTTTGGGATAGTATGCAGACAAATGCGCTTGCCTATACCTTGGCGCAAATACCCTTCCAGCCGCATTAAAGACCGATGCCTGAAACAAGATGGAACCATAGTCTGTTTTGGCATTGAGTTCCGCATTATCAATGGGGGCATTCCAGCCCAGTTCACGTCCCTCCTTGGTATAACTGGTGGGGTGCAAAAAGAAAATGTCTACGGTGCTATCGGGTCTATATTCTGCTAACAGTGCTGCTGGAACCGAATCGGATGGGTCATGTTTTTGTGGATGCGCCGCCCAATATTGGAGCTGGCTATAATTGGGAACCCCATTGGTATTATTGAATTGATAAGTGGGTGACTGCGCAATTTTTGCTAACTTGTTGGAGCAGGCAGATACCAATAAAAATGCTAAGAGCACTGCTGCGTGCAAGATTGTTTTCATGCGATAAAGTTGATAAAAAACTGGCAGACTTCTAGTTTTATACATAGGAAGTATGTAACGGCTTCTTTTGTAATTTTAAATTGTTGAACCTTTAAAACCGATTGCTGACTTAAAATTCAAACATATGGGCATACCAGTAGTTGACCTTGACCAATTTGTAAATGGAACTCCGGAATCCAAAAAAGCCTTTATTAGCCAATTGGGTGAAGCCTATGAAACGGTTGGTTTTGTAGCAGTAAAAAACCATGGCATCCCAGATGAATTAATTGCCCGTCAATACGAATACGTGCAACAGTTTTTCTCCCTGCCTTTGGAGAAAAAACTGGGTTATGAAATACCCGGTTTGGCTGGTCAACGCGGCTATACCAGTTTTGGAAGGGAACACGCCAAGGGAAGTGAAGCACCAGACTTAAAAGAGTTTTTTCAATATGGTCAAACCCTTGCCAAGGGCGATGTAGTCAACGAACACTATCCTGACAATGTTCAAGTGGCAGAGATCCCAGCATTTAACGATACCATTTTTAGCGCTTATAGACATTTTGAAAAAAGCGGTGGGGCTATGTTACAAGCCATTGCGCTCTACCTTGGTTTAGACGAATTCTTTTTTGACCCCCATATTAAAAACGGAAATAGCATTTTACGATGTATCCATTATCCCCCCATTACGGTAGAACCCAAGAGTGCCATTAGAGCAGAACAGCATGAAGACATTAACCTGATTACTTTATTGGTTGGTGCATCGGCCGATGGTTTGCAGATCTTGACCAAACAGGGAGACTGGGTGGCTGTAACTTCCTTGCCCGATCAGATTGTGGTGAATGTAGGAGATATGTTGCAAAGACTGACCAATAACAAATTACGCAGCACTACGCATAGGGTGGTCAATCCTGCCAGAGAGCATTGGCATACCAGCCGTTTTTCCATGCCCTTCTTTCTGCACCCACGCAGTGAAATGAGTTTGGCTTGTTTAGAAAGTTGTATAGACAATGATCACCCTAAAGCTTATGAAGACATCAGCGCAGGTGAATACCTAGATGAGCGATTGAGAGAAATAGGACTTAAAAAATAAAGTAGCAGCCCCCCATACCTTGGTTCTTTTTAGACATATACCGTTTTTACGTGCCGTACTCCTGCATAGTATTACCGCGTTTGGTGGGCCGCAGGGGCATATGGGTATGATGATGAAAACCTTTGTGCAACAACGCAGAGATGTTACAGAAGAGGAATTGGTAGAATTTAACGGATTTTGTCAATTGTTACCTGGGGCTTCTTCCACACAAACCCTTACCCTGATTGGTTATAAGCGGGGTGGTATTCCACTGGCCATTCTCACTTTGCTCATTTGGATTTTACCTGCATCGGCCATCATGAGTGGTCTTTCTTTTCTGTTAGACTATATGGATGATCAAAGTGTTCCCGTAGGTATTTTCCAATTTATCCAACCCATGGCCATTGGTTTTATTGCCTATTCTACTTATCGGTTTTGGGGAATTGGGGTACATAATACCATTACCACGGTGATCATGATTGTGGCCAGCTTGATTACCTTTCTAGCATTTAAAACACCCTGGGTTTTTCCAGGACTAATTGTTGCTGCAGGAATTGCCACCAATTTTTCAGACAAGAGGATTCCGCAAAAAGGGATTCCCCCAAAGAAAATCAAGTGGGGTAATATGCTCATCTTCCTCACCATTTTTGCCATTGCTGGTTATTTTTCAGAAACAGCTACCAGAGAAAACTGGTCCAATAGAAAAGCTTTTAACTTGTTTGAAAGTGCTTTCCGGAATGGCAGTTTGGTAATTGGCGGGGGTGATGTACTTATGCCCATGATGTATGAACAATACGTGACCCGTCCGCAATCCAATAGAATCTTAGAGAATAAGCGAGACGTATTAAAAATGCGCAAAGAAGATTTTCTAACCGGCTCAGGCATGGTGCGCGCCATACCCGGTCCCGTTTTTGCTATTGGGGCTTTTACCGGGGGTATGGTGCTCAGGGAACAGGGCATGTTTGCCCAGTTAATGGGCTGTATCATTGGAACGGTGGCCCTTTTTCTACCCAGTGCTTTGTTGGTACTCTTCTTTTTTCCGGTATGGCATAACCTCAAAAAATACGCGGTTATCTTCCGTTCATTAGAAGGTATCAATGCCGCGGTGGTGGGAATTATGGCCGGCGCCACTTGCTATTTAATCAAGGATCAGTTTCTATTTGACCTGATTGAACTATCACCCATTGGCTTTTGGCAATTGGGAATTGTGGTGCTCACTTTTCTGTTTTTAAAGAGTAATAAAATTCCGGCCCCATTGATTGTTTTTGGTTGTTTGCTGCTAGGATGGCTGGTTTGAGCGGATTTTAGCAATAAATCCCTAACTTAGGGTATGGTCACAATTGCAATCTACAACCTCAAGGGCGGTGTGGGCAAAACTGCATCAGCCGTTAATCTGGCTTATTTATCGGCCAAAGAAGGATACAAAACATTGGTTTGGGATTTAGATCCCCAGGGCTCAGCTTCCTTTTATTTGGGAGCAAGTTCTGACACCAAAAACGCTTCCAAAAAGCTCTTTGGTGGAGACTTGGATTTGTCAGACGTTGTGCAAGCATCTGCTTATGATCATTTAGACGTGATACCCGCTGATTTATCTGCGCGTCATGCAGAAACCTTGCTACATGATATGAAGCAGGGCAGAAAAAAAATTGGACAATTATTACAGGGTATCAAGAAAGACTATGATGTAGTGATCTTGGATTGTCCTCCGGGTATTTCTTTATTACACGATGCCATTTTTGCTGGTGTTGATTGGGTGCTCATGCCCAATATTCCTACTACATTGTCTATTCGTTCTTATGAAACAGTCCAGGAGTATTTTGAACAGAATGGATTTAGTTTGGAGAAATTGCGCTGCTTCTTTAGTATGGTAGATCATAGAAAGAACCTACACCATGAAGTGATGAATCAGTTTTACAAAGACAAAATTTTCTTTAAGAGTTATATTCCTTATTTGAGCGATGTAGAAAAAATGGGTTTGAATGAATCACCTCTTGAAAACTATGCTCCAAGCAGTTATGCATCGCAGTGCTATCGGGATTTGTGGAAAGAGATTCGGAAAACCTGTATTGCCTGATTCACTTATCTTGCAGACCTAACTAAGATGCTAGCCTCAAACCCCCAATCTAATGGAAAGAAAAATCAATTCCTGGCTTAGCCCTGCAATAGGACAAGAAATGCCCATTGTCTCTTATGGTCATTATGGTTTTGCTTTATTGTTAATTCCAACTGCAGCAGCAGATTATTTGGAGTACGAACGATTTCAATTGATAGACGCTTTGGCGCCAATGATCAACGCTGGTAAGTTGCGCGTCTATAGCATCAATAGCATGAATAAAGAGAGCTGGATGAACAACCATATGTTGGGAGAGCACAAAGCTATCAGACATAACCAGTTCAATGAGTACGTGTACAATGAAGTGATACCCTTTATCAGAAATAGTACCAGCCAAGACATCATGATCTATACCTGTGGTGCCAGTTTTGGAGCATTGCACGCCATGAACCTGTTTTTGAAAAGACCCGATATTATCAATGGCGCCATTAGCATGAGTGGGGTCTATAATTTAACCGAATACACCAAGGGATTCTGGGATGACCAAGTCTTCTACAATAGCCCCGAGCATTATATGCCAGGCCTCAATGATGCCTATTATCTAGACAAGATCAAAGCCAGCCATCATATTCATATTTATACCGGAAGCGGGGACTATGAAGACCCGGAAGCCGCCAAGCGATTTGCAGGAATCCTGTATCAAAAAGGCATTTGGTATGATTTAGACGTTTGGGGACAAGATATTAAGCATGACTGGCCTACTTGGATTAAGATGCTGCCCTATATATTAGAGACCAAGTTTTAGATTCTCCAAAAACATGTTAATTCAATTTGACTGTTCAGGATATCTGCCCCTACTGTTTTAATATTACAGCTTAATATCACTGTTTGAGAAGAAAGCTACACCAGTTTCTTGTTTCTATATTCCTGTTTTGCGGA
Organism: uncultured Sphingobacteriia bacterium; assembly: GCA_945957225.1. GTDB lineage: Bacteria > Bacteroidota > Bacteroidia > Chitinophagales > Chitinophagaceae > Sediminibacterium. The sequence continues at coordinate 5,044 of CAMFKK010000179.1, forward strand.
CTGTTGGGTCATCGTGCGGTAGCACAATCCATCAATATCAGCGGTACGGTCTACGATATTTCTGCCAGAAGACCTTTGGAAGCAGTGGCCGTATTGAGTACCTCCGGTAGGGGCGCCATCACGGATTCTATGGGAAGGTATAGCATTCGGGTTCCCCTCAAAGATTCTATTTGGTTTTCCATGATTGGCAAGTCTACCATGAAGTATCCAGTAGATACCATTTCCAATACCGAGAGTTTCAATGTGATGATCCATGTGCGTTCTTTTGACCTGCCCGATGTAAAAGTGCGCAACAACTATTACAAGTTTGACTCGGTACAGAATAGAAAGGACTATGCCAAGGTATTTGACTTTAAAAAACCGGGTCTTCGCTTGAGCAATAATCCTGGTTATAATCCCGGTGGTGTTACCGTTGGGTTTGACCTAGATGAGATCATCAATATGTTCCGCTTTAAGCGCAACAGAAGTCTGCTGAATTTGCAAAACCGTTTGCTACAACAAGAGCAAGACAAATACATTGACCGCCGATTCAACAAACCCTTTGTACGCAAACTCACCAAACTCAATGCTCCTGAGTTAGATACCTTCATGCGCCGCTACCGTCCAGATTATGAAGTGATGCAGCAAATGAATGACTTAGAACTGGGCTACTATATTGAAAAGACTTTTGAGATCTACAAGTCTGAGAAAGCCAAGAACCGCGGCAGTTTGAGAAGAAGGGATGACTAAA
>CAMFKK010000180.1 GCA_945957225.1 uncultured Sphingobacteriia bacterium
AAAAAACTGGTTTCTCAAATAAAAAGAGGCTGCCCCTTTTGAGACAGCCTCTTTTCAATTATGCTGTTTAGATTACTTCTTAGCTTCTGATTTACCTAAAGGTTTGCTCTTTGCAAAATCTACCAATACTGGAGCTGCTACAAAGATAGAAGAGTAGGTACCAGTAAATACCCCAATCAACATGGCAAATGCAAAACCACGCGTTACTTCACCACCAAAGATGAAGAGGATTAAGATGGTTAGGAATACGGTTAAGGAAGTCATGATGGTACGGCTCAATGTCTCGTTAATGGCCCTATTGATGATGGTTGCATTTGACTCGCCCTTCATCAATTTAGAGTCTTCACGAATCCTATCGTATACAATTACGGTATCGTTCATAGAGAAACCAATAACGGTTAATACCGCAGCAATAAAGTGTTGGTCAATTTCTAATGGGAATGGAACAAAATCTCTTAAGAAACTAAATACAATCAGTGTTACAAATACGTCATGCAATAAAGAGAAAATGGTTCCCAATGAATAACGCCAGTCACGGAAACGAATAAAGATGTACAAACAAATTATGATCATACCAAAGATTACCGCTTTGGCCGCACCTGCTTTCAGGTCATCTGAAATAGTAGGTAATACAGTTTGTGAGCTTTGCTTATACTTGGTTTCAAATTCAGAGAAAGTAACTGTTGATGGAATAAACGGCTTTAATCCAGTATACAACATGTTCTCTACTAAAGAATCAACGTTATTGCCGCTTTCCTTAATCTTAAAGGCGGTAGTGATATTGATTTGTTTGTTGGTACCAACGGTTTTGGTAATCACATCCTCACCAAATGTGGCTTTCAATGCCGAACGAATTTCTTCTTCTTTAACTGGTTTGTCAAATTTCACAGTATAACTTCTTCCACCTTCAAATTCAACACCTTGTTTAAAACCATGGAAGAAAGAACCAACGCCTAATACAAATACTACTACTGAAATGCCATAAGCAAATTTTCTGTATTCGATGAATTTGAAAGATGCGTGTTTGAAAATGCGTTTAGAAATACCAGTGAAATATTCAAAGTGGCGATTCTTACCCATGTACCAGTCTGTAATCAAACGAGAAACAAGGATACCGCAGAACAAACTTAATAGAATACCTATAATCTGGGTAGTGGCAAAGCCCAATACAGGACCAAGACCAAAATAAGCCAAGATAAGGGCAGTTAATAAAGTGGTAACGTGTGCATCCAATACAGGTGCCATGGAACGTTTATATCCGTCGTTGACAGCGTTTTGATAGCTCTTACCCTTGGTTAACTCTTCTTTGATACGTTCAAAGATGATAACGTTGGTATCCACGGCCAAACCAATGGTTAATACCAAGCCGGCAATACCAGGAGCAGTTAAGGTAAAGCCAAGTGCACTTAAAATACCAATGGTGAACAATAAGTTCAAGATTAAGGCAATATTGGCAACCCATCCACCAGTGTTAAAATAGAGGAGCATTAAGGCAAAAATGACAATAAAGCTGATCAAGAAAGACATGGCTCCACCCTTGATAGATTCAGCACCCAAGGTTGGACCAACTTGTTGTTCTGCTACAATACGTGCAGGAGCAGTTAATTTACCACTGGTTAATAATTCAGAAAGGTCTTGCGCTTCTTTAATAGTATAACTACCACTGATTTGTGAATTACCAGTTGTGATTGGGTCATTTACATTTGGAGCAGAGTAAACAAAATTGTCCAAAACAATGGCAATTGGTTTGTCTACGTTTCTAGTAGTCATTTTAGCCCAAATATTAGCACCAACCTTATCCATATTCATTTTGATAGCAATACGGCCTCTCTCGTCATAATCCTGACCTGCATTGACAATATGGTCTCCTTCAAGTTCAGCTTGACCATTGTCCAAAGTTTTGATAGCATAAAGCATTAAAACGTCTTGGGTTTTTGGATCAGAGCCATCTACTTTTCCATACATGAAAACCAGGTTTGAAGGGAATTTGTTTTTAACAATATCCATTCTTAGGTAATCATTTAAAGCCCCAGTATCCTTGGTAGAGATATATCCAATATTTGAAGGGAAGATGGTTTTGCCTGCACGACCTTGATAAGGTTGTGTGAACTGAATCAAACGAACAATAGGAGACTCGTTCAATTTAACCTTGCTAGTATCTGTTTTTGCAATGGCAGATTTGTTGGTATCCTTGGCAACAGCAGAAATTGAAGCGGCTTTGGTAGTGTCTGCTTTTGCAGCTGCTACGGTAGTTGCAGTATCTTTTTTTGCTTTTACTGTATCGGTTGGTTTTACGCCATTAAGGTATTCTTGTACTGATTTATCAGCAGCAACAATGCCACTTTGTAAATCCTTACTTTCTAAAGTATACATTTCAAAGAACTGCAGATTGGCAGTTGCTTGAAGGTATTTACGAACACGCTCTTTATCATTGATCCCCGCCAATTCAATATTGATGATACTTTTAGATGGATCAGGATTGATATTGGGAGAGGATACACCAAATTGGTCAATACGTGTGCGCAAAATGCGATAGGTATTGTCAAAAGCAGCTTTTGCTTGCTCACGTAAATAAGTCAATACAGCATCGTCTGAAGCATCAAATTTTACTTTGCCATTACTTCTGGTAGCAAAATAAGGAGCCAGTTTAGCTGTTGGATTTACTTTTTTAAATTCTTCAGAAAACAAAGAAATTAAATCGGCACCGCTATTGGCTTTTCTTGCATTGGCATTTTCCAAAGCTTTCAAGAATAAGGGATCCTTAGTATAGTTGGCCAAAGACTTGATCAAGTCTCCAAGACCTACTTCCATGGTCACACTCATACCACCTTGCAGGTCAAGACCTAGCAAAAGTTCTTTTTCTTTAGCGCTTCTGTATGTGGTCAAACCAAAAGCCAGTTTACTGTCTTTGGTACTGTCCAACAAACGTTGTAAGCGTTGTTTCTTTACTTCTTTTAAACTATCGGCGTAAGCTGATTGAAGTTCCTTGTTACCCGGATATTGTTGCTCAGGGGTAGGGAATCTTTTCATCCACATATCTGCTTTGGCTTCCATTTCTCCCTCATGGTTGCGAACAAACCAAGTAAAAGACAATTGATACAAGCAGATCAAAATAAGAGCAATCGCAAAGAAGCGCACTAAACCTTTCAGTTGCATATTAGTAACGGTTTACAAAATTTTTTAGAGCGGCAAAGATAGGGGAATGGAAATGAATTAAGTATACCCCTGAATAGATTGATAGGAGAATCCTAGATGAGGCAGAAAAAAAGCCCCGAAATAAGTCAAAAAACTTGGTTTCGGGGCCAAAATTCAGTGGATTATTCCAATTTTTGGAAAGACAACTTATTGAACGTCAACTAAACTTACTTCAAAGTACAAGGGTGAATTGGATGGGATGCTACCACTTCCAGAACAGCCATAAGCTAGGGAAGAAGGAATCACCATTTTGATTTTTCCACCCTTTTTAAGTAAGGGTAGTCCAATTTTCCATCCATCAATCAGTTGATTCAGGGTCCATCCAGTCAAAGAAGGATTAGTTCCTTGGTCAAAAATGGAACCATTTAATAATTTACCTACATAAGTTACATATACTTTATTAGTTAGGGTAGGAGCCACGCCTGTTCCTTGAGGGGCCAGTTCATATAAAATACCTGAACTATGTTCCGTATAATTGATGGCATTTGCGGTACAATAAGCCACCATAGCAGTTTTTTCAGCAGCAACAGTTGCGGGTTGACAACCAGATGTATCGGTTTTTCCACAGGATAAAGCCGCAAAAATGAAGATGCTACTTGCTAAAATCAGTTTTTTCATTAGTCTATTTTATGTTTTGAATTGCTTTAAAGACGCAAATTAATGCCCTAAGGCTGCATGGGACAAGTTTTTTTCTGCCCTTTGTTTTTTAGCACTGATAATTTGAAATCTTTGTTCCTGTTGTTCCCATTGATAATTTCTATAAATAAATGACATAAAAACAGCAATGATTGAAATAGCAAATAAGAATAAAAAAGGATTTAATATGGTATTGGCTTGCATATTGGCCCTGGTATACCATCCTTGGTAAATGGTTAACAGAATTCCCACTCCAATGGCAAAGCCAATGGACAAACCTTTTAAATAGGGACGTATACTGGTTTTATAATTAATTCTTGTTTTAGACCAATATTGGTAAAATTTCTCCTCTTCTTCTGTAATCATGTGGCAAAATTAACAAAAGCATCTTTCTTTTACTAGATTTAACAGCCCAAAACGGTAGTTCATGATTTTTAAAAAATATGGTCCCATTTTATTCTTATCCATTTTAGTAGTTCATTGTTTGGCCATTGCCATGGGATGGTCTGAAATAAGGTTCATTTCTAAATTAATGTTAGTACCCACGCTGGTCCTAATACTAGGACTTTTCAAAGGGTTTTCTTTTCAAAAACAGTCTTGGTTACCTTGGTTGGGTTTGCTTGGAGCTTTTGCTGGAGATTGGCTTCTGGCTTTGTCAGGAGAAATCTATTTCTTAATGGGAATGTTAGGGTTTATGACCACCCATGTTTGTAATAGTTTTTATTTTTTGCAACTGCAAGCAATACAACCCGGAAAATTAAAACCAGCTTTAATGGCTTCCGGTGTATTAATCATAATTTGTACAATCGTAATCTTTCAAATAAAGGATCAATTAGGAACCATGTTAATACCCATTATAGCCTATATGGGTATCATTAGTTTGATGGCAATTTTGGCGGCAAATTTGGCTGCTTCTGAAACCTTAGAAAGCATTGCCCTCAAATATTTTATACCTGGAGCTATTTGCTTTGTCATTTCAGATGGCTTATTGGCCCTAAATAAGTATTTATGGCATAGGCATGACTTGGATATTCCAGTAATGATTACCTATGGTTTAGCCATACTTTTATTGACACTTGGATTTATCAATACCGAATGGTGGACAAAAAAAATCCCCTCGAAAAATTCGAGGGGATAAGATATCAAAAATCCAATTTTGATTAGTAGCCCATTCCACCCATATCAGGTGCACCACCGTGTCCAGCTGGAGCTTCAGGTTTTGGCCTGTCAGCAATCACACACTCGGTAGTCAACAACATAGCAGCAATTGAAGCAGCATTTTCCAAAGCTACACGGCTAACTTTAGTTGGATCAATTACACCGGCTTTGAACATGTTTTCATACACTTCAGTGCGGGCATTAAATCCAAAATCAGCTTTGCCTTCTTTGATTTTCTGAACCACAATAGAACCTTCAATTCCACTGTTGATCACAATCTGACGCAATGGCTCTTCAATAGCGCGTTTAATGATTTGAATACCAGTAGTTTCATCTTGGTTAGCACCTTTCAGTTTTTCTAAAGATTCAACTGCACGGATATAAGCAACACCACCACCTGGTACAATACCTTCTTCAACCGCAGCGCGAGTTGCGTGAAGCGCATCGTCAACGCGGTCTTTCTTTTCTTTCATTTCAACTTCTGTGGCAGCACCAACATACAATACGGCAACACCACCACTTAATTTAGCCAAACGCTCTTGTAATTTTTCACGATCGTAGTCAGAAGTAGTGTTTTCTACTTGTGCTTTGATTTGATTTACACGAGCTACAATATCAGCTTTCTTGCCCTTGCCACCTACTACAGTAGTATTGTCTTTATCAATAGTAATAGAAGCAGCTTGACCTAAATAAGACAAATCTGCGTTTTCTAATTTGAATCCATGTTCTTCACTGATAACGGTACCAGCACTTAGG
>CAMFKK010000181.1 GCA_945957225.1 uncultured Sphingobacteriia bacterium
GCTTGGTGTACATTCAAATACCAAGGCACGGTAAAATGACAATCAACGTGTAAGAGACTACCGTATTTGATCACGCGCAGGTTGTGTAAGTCTATCCAGTTTTCTTGTTTTCTTTCATTTAAAACCGCAATAAACTTGTTGAGTAATTCCATATCTGCCTCGTCCATAATTCCAGCCAAAGAAGAGCGGATAATCTTATATCCATTATAGATAATAAAGACACCCATAACACCTGCTATGACTTTATCCAACCAATACAGTTTGGTAAGCAACATCAATCCCAATCCAAGAATAATGGCTGCAGTGGAATAAGTGTCTACTTGTAAATGTTTGCCACTAGCCATAAGGGCCATAGAATTATTCTTCTTACCCAAATTGATGCAATAAGCACCGGCAACATAATTAATCACAGCAGTAATGGCTATCAAGATTAAACCCCTGTCTAAACTTTCTAGTGGATTTTCATGAATTAGGTTCTGGATAGTTTCATAGAGAATCATGATACCCGCAGCAACAATTAGTCCACCTTCTACAGCTGCAGAAACAAATTCTGCCTTACCATGTCCATATGGGTGATCAATATCGCGCGGCTTAGCGGCAACATACAAACTATAGAGTCCAATAAAACCGGCAATCACGTTTACAATACTCTCAAGGGCATCGGTTAAGATGGCCATGGAATGTGTAAAATAATAGGCAGCAATTTTTAGCACAAATAGCACCACACTTAGCAGTGTAATCCATTTCTGCAGTTTCAGATTTTGTTGTGCTGATTGCATATTGATGATTGGGCTGAACTAGATCAACGCAACGCTGTGGTTGATGGGGCAGTGTTTGGCCAACATAGCAGATACGCCACAATACTTGTCCATGGATAAGGTAACAGCCCTTTCTAATTTATCCAAATCTTCCGCTGCTACATCTGCACGATACAGTAAATTGATAAATTTAAAAGTCTTTGGATGTTCGTCAGTTTGTTCAGCTTCTGCAGACACTTCTACCTTAGTAAAAGCTACTTTCATTTTTTTCAAAATGTCTACCACGTCCATACCGCTACATCCGCAAAGACCTGCCAAAACCATTTTTTTAGGGCTCATGCCAGAATCCAAACTACCGCCTTCTACGGTGGTATCCATTCTTACCGTATGACCATTATCTGATGTGGCGTCAAAAGCCAATGCGTCTACCCAGTTTGCTGTTATTTTCATACTATCCATTAAAGAGATTCAAATCTAGTTTCTACAAAACGCCAGTTCACGGCATTCCACCATGCATTAATATAATCTGGTCTTTTGTTTTGGTATTTTAAATAGTAAGCGTGTTCCCAAACGTCTAAACCTAGAATGGGACTTCCTTTTAGTTCTGATACATCCATCAAAGGATTGTCTTGATTGGGAGTAGAACCAACTACTAATTTTTTATCGGCATTTAGCACCAACCAAGCCCAGCCACTGCCAAATCTATTTTTACCAGCGTCGGTGAATTGTGTTTTAAATGCTTCAAAAGAACCAAATGATTGTGCAATAGCCGCGGCTAATTTTCCCTGTGGTTGTTGACCAGCTGGTGCTGCCATGCATTGCCAAAACAATTCGTGGTTATAATGACCACCTGCATTGTTACGCATTTTGGCAGAGTATTTTGAAACCCCACGTAATAGGTTTTCTAAACTGGTAGCATTGGTATCCACTTTTTCTGCTACTACTGCATCGGCCAAATTTTTGGCATAAGTAGCTGCGTGTTTGCTATAGTGAATTTCCATGGTCATGGTATCAATCACTGGCTCTAATGCTTTGTAGTCATAGGGCAGTGGTTGCTGCACAAATGGATTGGCAGCAAAACCAGTACCAGTTCCAGCAAGGGATGGTAATACGGTTAATGATAAACCAGTTGCCAGCGCCGCTTTACCAGTATTGGCAATAAATTCTCTGCGGCTATGTTGATTCTTATCCATATGATTGATTTAAGGTTGTTTTTGACTGTGACGTCTAAATTTAGCAATAAATAAGCGCAGTTCCTTGAAAGATCTGTAATAGAATTCTTGGTTAAACAATTGAGAATCTCGCATGGCTTTATAAGTAAGAAATATGCCAATGGGTATTAGGATAAAAGTTGAGAGCCACATACCAACTAAAGGAGAAGTGGCATTGGACTTTACAAATTTTTCTCCAAATGTGTTAAATAGGTGAAAGACCACAAAAAAGATAATGGCAAAAACCAATGGGGTACCCAATCCGCCTTTTCTAATAATGGATCCCAAGGGTGCGCCAATCAGGAATAAAACCAAACAAGCAACTGATAGCGTTAGTTTTCTATGCCATTCAATCTCGTGCAAACGTAGTGATGTAACACGAAGCGCATAGTCTTCTGCCATGACCCCCACATTGCCTTTGATGCTGGTTAATTGATTTGAAGCTCTTTCTTCTATAATTGATTTAATACTATCTGGAATCAGTTTGGTAAAACTGCTGGCTTTTTTGATTTGCTTTGGGTTCACTTTTGCCCAACCAGTATCGGCGTAGCGTGTAAAATTCAAATAGGGATTAACTTCTGCATTGGATTTTTTCAGATAGATACTATCAATAGTTGAAATACTATCAATGGCGGTATTCAATTGACGAATGCTCAACATTTTGGGGTCATAAAAAGAACTATCACCCGATTTATTCATCTGAAAACTCTTGAGGTCAAATAGTTTTTTATAAGACTTAAAGCCCATGCGAATAAATTCTGTGTTGCTAGTGCCACGTGGTCCACGCTCTTGTAAGCGCCATCCATCTCTCAAAATAAATTCCAAAAATTGTTGGTCCTTACTAATGCGCATTACGCCACTTTGGGCAATAATCATATGGTCTTGTAAGCCACCATTTTTTTCAAAAATGACTACGTCATGGATAATGCTATCGTTCTTTTCCTTGCTTCCCAGTTTGATCACATAGCCGTCTATCTTGTCATAAAAAACGCCGGGTTTAATATCTAGTGCTGGTTTAGACACAATTATATTGTACTTGAGTGCGGCCAGTTTTAATTGGGTCACAGGAATAATATTATTGGCAAACAAAAAAGCTAGGCCACTGATAAAAAGCGTAATCACCAATAGGGGGCGCATAAAACGCAATAGGGGAATCCCAGCTGCTTTAATGGCTACTAATTCAAAGCTTTCTCCTAGATTTCCAAAAGTCATGATTGAAGAAAAAAGTAGGGCCAGTGGTAGGGCCGTTGGAATCCAGAATAGGGTGACCAATCCCACCAATTTTAATACGGTAAACAGATCCAATCCCTTACCTACCAAGTCATCAATGTATAACCAGAAGAATTGCATGGTGAGTACAAACAGGGAAATGGCAAAAGCCCCAATAAAGGGGCCAATAAAAGATCGTATAATGAGAATATCCAGTTTTTTTATCACGGTCCTTGCTTAATATTGCCAAATGAGCAAGGCAAAAGTAAGGCTTTCGGCAAAGGAACAGGAATTGGTAGTGAATGCCGATTGGATTTTAACAAAGAATGCCATTATTCAAAAGGTCTATGCCTTTTTTGGGCAGATTTGTGAAACCTACCAAGCACAGGTTCAGGCCAATCCCATTTTGGCCAATGATCCGGTTTTTGCCATTGCTCCCAAGATTTCTAAAGGAGACCAATATGAGGGTTTGCCCTGGGTCATGTTGGATTATCCCCGAGTATTTAGTGTTCAGGAGGCTTTTGCCATTAGAACATTTTTCTGGTGGGGCAATCAGATGAGTATCACTTTACAGCTACAAGGCAAGTACCAACAGTTTTATAGCAATGCCATTCAACAATATTTTACGCTTAGAGCGGGTAATCCCCACGCACAATACCCCTGGTATGTTTGTATAAACACGGAAGACCCTTGGCAACACCATTTTAGAGAAGACAATTATTTGCCAGCAGCACAGTTTCCACCCGCAGCATATGCTCAATTGCCCTTTATCAAATTGGCAAAAAAAATCCCACTGGATGAGTGGGATGATATGGAATTCTTTTTACAAGAAACCTTTAAGGACATACTGCTCTTATTGGGCAATCAGACCATTTAATCTTGTAAAAAAATCAGTTCTAATAGGGGATTAGGCGCCCAAGCGGTGGAATAATTCCTTCACTTGGTATTCCCATAATTGACTTTGATCCTTGATCTCATTTTTCTCAGCAAAATCTTTGATGATTAAGATGGTTTGGTTAGAGATTTCGGTTTTTTCTATGCGAAATTCAAAGTATTCGTTTTTTTCAGAATGTAACCAATGAAAACGAATAAACTTATCGTCTTCTTTGTCCATTACTTCTGCCTTATCGGGTGCGCCTCCGCTCCATGAGAAACTGTAAACATTCTCCCATTCGTCAACCTTGTCTGCAAACCATTCTTGCAAACCAGCTGGTGTTGACAAAAATTCAAACAATATACCGGGGGAACATCTTACAGGGAACTCAATAGTGAATAGTTGCTTCTTGCTCATTAAATCTTATTTAGCGCAGGTCAATCGTAGTTGTGCAATAATATTAAATAATCCTTCGCATCCAAATGTTTTTTTATTAGAAGCAGCCAAATCTTGGGGTTGTTTAGGATGTGCGGAAAATATAAGCAGATAATTAATTGACAATCAATTAATTGGGTAAAATTATTTTTTTGTGGAAGTTTCAATTTTTTGTTAAATTGCTCTAGCATACAGTGAAAAAGGAATCTGTGGCCCCTCCCTCCCCACGCAACGCCAGAACTTTTCGGATACTTATACCAAATAAAACTTGCAATTATGAGTATGCGTCAACTCAAAATTTCAAAATCTATTACCAACCGGGAATCCCAAAGCCTGGAAAAATACCTACAAGAAATTGGTAAGGTAGAACTGATTTCTCCTGAACAAGAGGTGGAATTGGCATTGAAAATCAAGAACGGAGACCAACGGGCTTTGGACCGACTGGTTAAATCTAACCTGAGATTTGTGGTTTCTGTGGCCAAACAGTACCAAAATCAAGGATTGACCCTGCCAGACCTGATTAATGAAGGCAACCTAGGTTTGATCAAAGCTGCTTTGCGATTTGACGAGACAAGAGGTTTCAAGTTTATATCCTATGCTGTTTGGTGGATCAGACAAAGCATTTTACAGTCATTGGCAGAACAGAGCAGGATTGTACGTCTGCCCTTAAATAAAGTAGGGCTCACCAACCGAATTAGCAAAGCCTATCAACAGTTGGAACAGGAATATGAAAGAGAACCCAGCCCAGAAGAATTAGCCGAGCTTTTAGACTTGGGCATTGATGAAGTAACCGCCACCATGAATGTAGGATTCCGTCATGTGAGCATGGATACACCCCTCTCTGACGGGGAAGACGGTACCCTCATGGATCTGATGGAGAACCCTAATGCGGTTAAAACAGACGAAAAACTGGAGTATTTTGAATCACTCCGCATGGAAATAGAGCGCAGTTTGCGCACCCTCACCGAGCGTCAAAAAGACGTGGTATGCTATTTTTTTGGTATTGGGGTAGACCATCCATTGAGTTTGGAAGATATTGGGGAACGCTATAACCTGACCCGAGAAAGGGTGCGCCAAATCAAGGACAAAGCCATTACCAAACTCCGCTCTACCAATAGGTGCAAGCAGTTAAGGGTTTACTTAGGTTAAACCACAGAACATACTATATTTGCAACTCTTTAAACTGAACCTTGGTTCAGTTTTTTTTTTGAATGTTTTGAAAGTAGCGCTACCATGTTTAATTCATTAAGTGAA
>CAMFKK010000182.1 GCA_945957225.1 uncultured Sphingobacteriia bacterium
CAAGATGACCGTCTTAGATTATATCTGCCAGGGAATGGCGGTTTATTAACAGCCATTGCCATCATGTGTGCAGGTTATGATGGCAATACAATCAAGAACCCAGGTTTTCCAAAAGATGGGAACTGGGATGTACGTTGGGAAGGATTAGTACCCTTCTTTTAATTTTCAGGATGCTACAGGATAAGTCTTCCTGTTTTTTGGTGTAACATGCAAATTCAAATGCTGTCATATATGAATGCAAGAACTTTTATTTTGCCTATCGCCCTTGCGGCCTCCTTGGTTTCAATGAATCTTTCGGCCCAAAAAATACCGGCTAAAAAACAAGTCCTGGCTTCTATGCAGTTGGCCAACCAATATTTTATGGACAAGTGGCCCGATGTGAGCAAACCCATTGTCACCAATAGGGAAAGACCTAGTAATATTTGGACCAGGGCCGTGTACTATGAAGGTTTAATGGCTATGTATGCGGTAAATCCACAACCTGCCTATTTGGATTATGCCATTCGTTGGGGGCAGGCACATAAATGGGGATTGCGCAATGGCATTAAAACCCGCAACGGGGATGACCAAGCCTGCGGTCAAACCTATATTGATTTGTATTTGATAGACAAACAACCTGAACGGATTCAGCAAATCAAAGCCAGCATTGATTCCATGAAGCAGTCCGCTAAAATTGATGATTGGACCTGGATAGACGCTATTCAAATGGCCATGCCAGTGTTTGCAAGATTGGGTGTCATCTATTCTGATACCAGTTATTTTCATCGCATGTACCAAATGTATGCCCATACCAAGTACAAGCAGGGTGGAGGATTGTATGACGCTGCTGCTGGATTGTGGTTTAGGGACAAGGACTTTGTCCCGCCTTATAAAGAACCCAATGGGGGCAATTGTTATTGGAGCAGGGGTAATGGTTGGGTAGTGGCTGCCTTGGTTAGAGTGTTGTCCATACTACCCAAAACAGATCCGCATTATCAAGAATATCTAAGCGATTACAAATCCATGATGCAAGCTTTAATTCCCTTGCAAAGAACAGATGGGTTTTGGAATGTGAGTTTAAAGGATCCCAGCAATTTTGGAGGCAAGGAATTAACGGGCTCGGCCTTATTTGTATATGGTATGGCCTGGGGCATTAACCAAGGTATTTTGAATAAAAAGCAATACTTGCCCATTGTCATTAAAACCTGGACTGCTTTTGAACAGGATTGTCTGCATCCCAATGGCTTTTTAGGATGGGTACAGGGTACGGGTAAAGAACCCAAAGAAGCCCAGCCCCTTAGCTATACCAAAGTGCCAGATTTTGAAGACTTTGGCCTAGGATGCTATCTACTAGCGGGTTCAGAAATAACCAAACTAAAAAAATAATAACGGTTGTTAGCGCCTCTAGACTGTCAGAAAAAAGTCATTTTTAATTAGTCTACTAACTAAATAGGAATATTTTTTTGACAAAAGCCCTGATGTTGTATATTTGTGCACTGTTTAAGTAGACTAATACAAGTATGAAACGGATATTCACCTATATAACTTTGCCTTTCTGTTGCACTTGCAGCTGTTGTAGCTGACCTGCTTAAACCCGTTTACCAAGTCAACAGAATACCATGAATACCCATATAGAACAACATATTTCAAGTCTGATTACCAGGTCCAAAGAATTGGAACCAGCCCCGTTTTTAAAATCAATATCCAATGAATTTCCCAACGCGGTGGTCTTTTCCTCTAGTTTCAGTTTTGAAGACCAGGTAATCACGCACTTGATAGCTTCTCAGCAATTACCCATTCAAATCTTTACCTTAGATACGGGTAGGCTATTTGCAGAAACTTATAGCGTTTGGAATAGCACGCTAGAGCGATATCAGATACCCATCAAAGCTTATTATCCCAATCAGGATGCGTTGGCTTCATTTGTTGAAAGCAATGGTCCCAATGCATTTTATGAATCGGTTGATTTGCGCCAGTCTTGTTGTCAGATTAGAAAAGTGGAGCCTTTGAAAAGGGCTTTGGCCGGAAACCAGATTTGGGTTACCGGCTTGCGGTCTGCACATTCTGCCGCAAGACAGGGTCTGGATAAAATTGAATGGGATCAAACCAATCAGCTGATTAAATACCATCCCATTTTAGACTGGACCAATGAACAGGTCATGGAATATATTAACGCAAATAATATTCCTTACAATCCCTTACACGATAGGGGTTTTGTAAGTATTGGTTGTGCGCCTTGTACCAGGGCCATTCAGCCCGGTGAAGATTTTAGGGCTGGAAGATGGTGGTGGGAAGACGCCAATAAGAAAGAATGCGGTTTACACGAACACAAATAAAGGGCATGTCCCATAAAAATAGTTATGAGCAATTATAGATTGAATTATTTGGATCAGTTGGAGTCAGAGTCTATTCATATACTCAGAGAAGTGGCTGGGCAATTTGAAAGACCTGCGCTCTTATTCAGTGGTGGAAAGGATTCTATTACATTGGTGCATTTAGCTTTGAAAGCTTTTAGGCCCGGAAAATTTCCTTTTCCCCTGGTACATATTGATACCGGTCACAATTTTCAAGAAGCATTGGACTATAGGGATGCTTTGGCTGAATCTATTGGTGAAAAACTAATTGTACGTCATGTTGCAGACACCATACAAGCAAAAAAATTAACCGAGCCAAAAGGAAAGTTTGCCAGTAGAAATGCGCTGCAAACCTATACCCTGTTAGATACCATTGAAGAATTTCAGTTTGACGCTTGTATTGGTGGGGCCAGAAGGGATGAGGAAAAGGCAAGGGCCAAGGAAAGAATCTTTTCAGTGAGAGACGAATTTGGACAATGGAATCCCAAATTGCAAAGACCCGAATTATGGAATATCTATAATGGTAGTATTGATAAGGGAGAAAATGTACGTGCTTTTCCAATCAGCAACTGGACCGAATTGGATATTTGGAACTATATCAGAAGAGAAAAAATTGCATTGCCCTCTATCTATTTTGCACATGAAAGAGAGGTCTTGGAATATGAAGGCCAATTGGTGGCAGTATCTGAATTTGTTGACTTGGAATCCACCGATGTAGTAAGTAGGAAGAAAGTGCGCTATAGAACTGTTGGAGACATGACCTGTACTGCAGCTGTAGAATCAACGGCTTCCAATATTGACGATATTATTGCTGAAATCATTGCTACCAAGACTAGTGAAAGGGGTGAAACCAGAATTGACGATAAGGTAAGTGAAGCAGCAATGGAAGACCGTAAAAAGAACGGATATTTTTAATGAATGCCCTTGGGCTAAAAATAATGACATGGATATTTTAAGATTTATCACAGCGGGTAGTGTGGACGATGGCAAGAGCACCTTGATTGGGAGGTTGCTTTATGATAGTAAGTCAATCATGATAGACCAATTGGAAGCCATTGAAAAACAAACCAAGAACCGAGAAGAGGGTGAGATAGACCTGGCTTTGTTAACAGATGGACTCAGGGCTGAAAGAGAGCAGGGGATTACCATTGATGTGGCCTATAAGTATTTTTCTACCCCCAAGCGCAAGTTTATCATTGCTGATGCACCAGGGCATATTCAATATACCCGTAACATGGTAACAGGTGCTTCCAACTCAGACCTGGCTATTATATTAATTGATGCAAGGCATGGTGTAGTTGAACAAACCAGAAGACATAGCATTATTGCTTCCTTGTTGAATATCCCTCGTGTTATTGTTGCCGTGAACAAAATGGATCTGGTTGATTATTCTCAGGATGTATATAACAATATCCTTATTGACTATGCTGCGGTTGCTCAAACCTTGGCATTAAAAAATGTGACCTATATTCCTATCAGTGCCTTGAATGGAGACAATATTGTAGAACCCTCTAGCCAATTCAGTTGGTACGATGGTAAACCATTGTTGCAAATTTTGGAAGAAGTGCCTATCCACAATGACATTAACCTTACTGATGCAAGGTTTCCGGTTCAATATGTGATTAGGCCTCAAACAGAAGCATTGCATGACTATAGGGGTTATGCGGGTAAAATTGTCAGTGGTATTTATCGCAAGGGCGATGCGGTAACCATTCAACCTTCTGGAATTAGTTCAACCATTGCTGCAATAGAAGTTGGTGGACAAGAAGTTGCTGAAGCATTTGCCCCTCAAAGCGCCGTCCTGCATTTAACAGATGATGTGGATATCAGCAGGGGAGACCTGATTACGCTTAGTGATAATAGTCCACAAGTGACTAATGAATTGGAAGTGCTATTGTGTTGGATGGATTCCAAACCATTGCAAGTGGGAAGCAAGTACCAATTGCAGATCAATAGCAGATTGGTTAGGGCTGTGGTAAAGGAAGTGCAATACAAAGTGAATGTAAATTCCCTTTTGCAAGAAGCAGCGCCTGAAAAAGTGCAGTTGAATGATATTATCAAGGCAACCATTAAAACAGCAGCTCCTATTCCATATGATCCTTATCAAAAACTAAGGGTTAATGGGGGTGCCATATTAATTGATGAAACCAGTCATGTTACCGTTGGGGCATGCATGATCCAATAAAAGCCATGTCACAAGAAGCATTCATATCAAAATTATTCCTTCAGAATAGCAAGCAGTTTTCCTTTTTTCCGGATAAGGAATCTGCAGAGGATTTTATTGACAAATTGTTTGAGTTTCTATTCCTTCCAAAAACGGTGAAACACAAAAGGGCTGCTGATTTGGAGCGGGAGTTTGAACAGTTGAAAGATCATTTTAGTGCCTTGGTCTATGATGTATTGCCAGAGTCAGCAAAGGTTGAACAGGTAACTGCCACTTTTTTTGACGCTATTCCAGATTTGCATGAACTATTGATTAAAGATGCCAATACCATTTTGCAATTTGATCCAGCTGCTGTTTCCGTAGAGGAAGTATTGGTAGCTTATCCCGGATTCTATGCAACAGCCATTTATAGAATCTCCAATTTATTATGGAAGCTTGGCGTGAAAATTTTGCCTAGAATCTTTACTGAATATGCCCATGGAAAAACAGGTATTGATATTCATCCAGGGGCAACTATTGGCAATGCCTTTTTCATTGACCATGGAACGGGCATTGTGATTGGCGAGACAACCCTCATTGGTAATAATGTAAAGATTTATCAGGGTGTAACCCTTGGTGCTTTGAATGTGAGCAAGGACAAAGCCAGTACCAAGCGGCATCCTACCATTGAAGACAATGTGATCATCTATTCGGGTGCCACCATTTTAGGGGGTGATACCGTTATTGGTCATGATTCAGTAATAGGGGGTAATGTTTGGTTGACCTATAGTGTGGCCCCTCAGTCTATTGTTTACCATAAAAGTGAAGTGGCTGTTAAGGACAAACAACCAGTAATGGAAGCATTAAATTTTGTCATATAATTTTTATAAAAAGCTGTAATCAGCAACAATCCCATGAAAGCAAATAATATCCTTGAAACCATTGGCAATACACCGCATGTGCGTTTGAACAAAATATTTGGAAATGACCACGAGGTTTGGATTAAATTGGAAAAAACCAATCCAGGTTCTAGTATCAAAGACAGGATTGCCCTGGCCATGATTGAAGACGCAGAGCAGAAAGGATTATTGAATCAGGATAGTGTGATCATTGAACCCACATCAGGTAATACTGGAATTGGACTGGCATTGGTAGCAGCCGTAAAAGGATACAAGATAGTTTTGGTCATGCCAGAAAGCATGAGTATTGAACGCAGAAGATTAATGTCTTTATATGGCGCAGAGTTTGTTC
>CAMFKK010000183.1 GCA_945957225.1 uncultured Sphingobacteriia bacterium
CTTATATTGAGTTTATTATACAACCTATAAAGCCTATATCATTTTGAAAAGAAAAGACTTTATTAGGAACGCTTCCATGGGAATGGGGGCGCTCTTTCTACCCAAATCAATGCTCTATGCAAATCAAGTTGAAGCAGCAGCATTGTTAGAAACCCGTTTTGATATTCCACAGAAAAAACGCATGGCAGATATTGCACTAAATGCGGCTAGGTCAAAGGGTGCCAGTTATACCGATGTTAGAATTGGTAGATACCTTAATCAGTTTGTCATTACCCGTGAAGACAAAGTGGAAAATGTGGTTAATACAGAAAGTTATGGTATTGGTATTAGAGTCATTGCCAATGGCAGTTGGGGATTTGCAGCTACGGATAATTTAGATACCGATAGTATTGCTAAAACCGCAGCCTTAGCTGTTTCCATTGCAAAAGAAAATGCAAGACTATTAACCGAGCCCGTGCAATTAGCACCTCAAAAAGGACAAGGTGAAGTTAGTTGGAAAACGCCTATTGAAAAAAATGCCTTTGAAGTTCCCATCAAAGAAAAAGTAGACCTGCTATTAAGTGTTAATGACGCTGCCATGAAAGGTGGCGCCAATTATATGAATAGCTTATTATTTCTAGTAAATGAACAAAAATATTTTGCTAGTAGCGATGGCTCTTATATTGACCAGGACATACATAGAATCTGGCCAACTTTTTCTATTACCAAAATTGACGCAACTACTGGTAAGTTTGAAACAAGAAGTGCGCTTTCCTCACCTATGGGAATGGGTTATGAATACTTAAATCCAACCGCTGGGGAAACCATTAAGGGATTAACGGGCAATTTGTATAGGAACCGCTATGATATGTTACAGGACGCTAAAGACGGGGCCAAACAAGTACAAGAGAAAATGATTGCCAAGTCTGTAGATGCAGGTAAATATGATTTGGTGATAGATCCAACTAATTTGTTCCTGACCATTCATGAGTCATCGGGCCACCCTTCAGAATTAGATAGGGTATTGGGTTATGAAGCCAATTTTGCTGGAACTTCTTTCCTAACCCTAGATAAATGGAAATCAGGCAACTTTAATTATGGTAGTAAACTAGTTAATATTGTGGCTGATAAATTACAACCACATTCTTTAGGTGCTGTTGGATTTGATGATGAAGGAGTAGAAACACAGGAATGGGATATTATCAAAGACGGCATCTTGGTCAACTACCAAGCAACCAGAGATCAGGCCCATATTTTGGGATTGAAAAAGTCACAAGGTTGTTGCTACGCCGATAACTGGAGTTCTGTACAGTTCCAGCGAATGCCCAATATTTCTCTGAAACCAGGTAAAGAAACCATGAGTCCGGCGGATATTGTAAAAAATGTAGAAAAGGGCATTTATATTGTTGGGGAAAGTTCTTATAGCATTGACCAACAGCGTTACAATTTTCAATTTAGTGGTCAACTCTTCTATGAAATCAAGAATGGTAAAATTGGACCCATGCTCAAAGACGTGGCCTACCAATCCAATACCCAAGAATTCTGGAATTCTGTTACCGCTATTGCGGATAAACGCGATTATAGATTGGGTGGTTCTTTCTTTGATGGTAAGGGTCAACCCGGTCAGGTAAGTGCTGTGTCACATGGTGCTTCTACCACTAGATTCAATGGTATCAATGTTATTAACACTGCAAGAAAAATCTAATCATGGCTATATTAAATAAAGCACAGGCAGAACAATTGCTTAAAAAAGTACTGGCTTTTTCAAAAGCCGATGAATGCGAAATCAACCTAAGTGGTTCCGAAGGCGGAAATATTAGGTATGCGCGTAACGCCGTTTCTACAAGTGGCGGTATTAGTCGTAGTAGCTTGGTGGTTTCTTCCGCATACGGTAAAAAATTGGGTGTAGCTACCATTAATGAATTTGACGATGCTTCACTGGAAAAAGTGGTGCGTCGTTCTGAGGAGCTGGCCAAACTGGCTCCAGAGAATCCTGAATTCATGTCTTTCTTAGGGCCACAACAATATAAGGAGTCCGCTACCTATGTACCTGCCACCGCCGCCATTGATCCCAAGTTAAGGGCTGACGCTGTGGCAACCAGTTTAAAGATTGCAAAGGAGAACAAATTAACTGCAGCAGGTTTTATGGAAAATTCTGCAGGATTTTCTGCTATGATGAATTCCCATGGATTGTTTGCTTATAATACTAGCACAGGCGTAGACTTTAATGTAACCCTTAGAACAGAAGACGGAAAGGGATCTGGTTATGCATCTAAGTCTTATAATGATGTTAGCAAACTAAATGTTGAGAACTTGACCAAGGTTGCTGCCAGTAAAGCAGCAGGATCCGCATCTGCAAAAGCTTTGGAGCCGGGTAAGTATACCGTTATTTTAGAGCCAGCGGCATCTATAGTTTTATTAGAGAATCTATTCTTTGGTATGGATGCAAGACAGGCAGACGAGGGTAGAAGTTTCTTGAGTAAGCCTGGTGGTAAAACCAAATTAGGTGAAAAATTGGTAGACGATAAAGTCACTATTTATTCTGATCCTCAACATCCAGAAATGCCAACAGCTACCTGGAGTGGAGACGGAAGGCCTCAGGAAAGAATGAGTTGGATCAACAAAGGCGTAGTGGAGAATTTATATTATTCCCGTTATTGGGCTAATAAGAAAAATGTCAAACCCATTCCTTCTCCTGATGGTATTATTATGGAAGGAACAGAAGCTAGTTTAGAAGACCTGATTAAGGGTACTGAAAAAGGAATTTTGGTTACCCGTTTATGGTATATCCGCTCAGTTGATCCTCAAACATTACTATTAACAGGATTAACCAGAGACGGAACTTTTTATATTGAGAACGGAAAAATCAAACATCCTATTAAGAATTTCCGATTTAATGAAAGCCCTGTAATCATGCTTAACAACTTAGATGCTTTGGGTAAACCTGAGCGTTGTGTGAGTGGAGAGTCTGGCTTATCAGCTTTGATTCCACCTATGCGTATCAGAGACTTTACATTCTCATCCTTGTCAGACGCTGTATAATCATTCATTTGTAAAACCATATATTTTGGATAGAAAAGACTTTTTAAGAAACACTGCCTTTGGTATGGGGGCATTTATGATTCCCCGTTCCATGTTGCATGCTACCCCCATTGAAGTGGAAGCCGCTTTGAATGGAGGCATGGATGTAGCCATTAAAAAACAATTGGCAGATGTGGCCCTTGCAGCTGCAAAAGCAAAGGGGGCTACTTATACCGATGTTAGGATTGGCCGTTACCTTAACCAATTTGTTGTTACCAGAGAAACCCGTGTTCAAAACGTTGCCAATACCGAATCATTTGGTGTAGGCATACGCGTAATTGCCAATGGTAGCTGGGGTTTTGCCTCTAGTAATAATGTTACCAAAGAAGGTGTGGCCCGCACTGCAGAACGCGCAGTGGCTGTTGCAAAAGCCAATGCCAAGATTTTGGACAATCCGGTACAATTAGCCTCACAAAAGGGTTATGGTGATGTAAGTTGGAAAACACCAATTGAAAAAAATGCTTTTGAAGTACCTGTAAAAGAAAAAGTAGACCTGCTCTTGGCTGCCAATGCATTGGCTATGAAAGGTGGTGTGAACTTTGTCAATTCTGCAATACTTGCAGTAAATGAACAAAAGTATTTTGCTAGTAGCGATGGGTCTTATATAGACCAAGATATTCATCGTTTGTTCCCCAATTTCACTGTCACAAAAATTGACCAGGCATCTGGTAAGTTTGAATCCATAAAGGCCTTGAGTTCTCCTGTGGGGATGGGTTATGAATACTTAACACCAAATCCTACAGAGAAAGTAGGTGGTATTGTAACACGTTATAAGAACCGTTACGATATGATGGAAGATATAGCCAATGCAACAGAGGGGGTGAAACAAAAAATCAAAGCAAAATCTGTAGAACCTGGAAAATATGATTTGATCTTGGATCCTTCTCATTTGTGGTTAACCATTCACGAATCTGTAGCCCACCCAACAGAATTGGATAGGGTATTGGGTTATGAAGCCAACTATGCAGGAACCAGTTTCTTAACACTTGAAAAATTGAATTCTAAGAAATTTAATTTTGGTTCTAAGTTGGTCAATATTATTGCGGATAAAAAGCAATATGGCTCACTAGGTGCAGTTGGTTATGATGATGAAGGAGTTGGAACCAAGCAATGGGATATTATCAAAGATGGAGTACTTGTTAATTTCCAAGCCATTCGTGACCAAGCGCATATGTTGGGAATGAAAGAAAGTCATGGTTGCTGCTATGCACAAAGCTGGAACGATGTGCAGTTTCAGAGAATGCCCAATGTTTCTTTGGCAGCTGGTAAAGAAACATTGAGCGTGGATGATTTGATCAAGAATGTAGAGAAAGGTGTTTACATTATTGGAGACGGTTCTTTCTCTATTGATCAACAACGCTATAATTTCCAATTTGGAGGTCAGAGTTTCTATGAAGTGAAAAATGGTAAAATTGTAGGCATGCTCAAAGACGTTTCTTACCAGTCTAACACCCAAGAATTCTGGAATTCTGTTACTGCTATTGCCGACCAAAATGACTACCGTTTAGGCGGTGCATTCAATGATGGCAAGGGGCAGCCAGGTCAATCCAATGCGGTATCACATGGTTCATCCACCACCCGTTTTAACGGAGTCAACGTAATTAACACAGCAAGAAAAATCTAATAAAATGGCAATACTCAATAAAGAAGACGCACAAGCCCTTTTGAAAAAAGTTTTGGCTTATTCTACCGCTGACGAATGCGAAGTATCGCTAAGTGGCGTAGAAGGTGGAAATATTCGTTATGCACGCAATGCGGTATCAACGGCAGGTGACACCAATACCTTAACCTTGGCCATTCGTTCTGTATATGGTAAAAAATCAGGCACTGCCACCATTAATGAATTTGACGATGCCTCTTTGAAAAAAGTGGTATTACGCGCAGAAGAATTGGCAAAACTATCTCCTGAGAATCCGGAGTACATGCCCATGCGTGGACCAATTAGCTATAAAGAATCCAAGTCTTTTATTCCAGCTACTGCAGCTATTCAACCGGATACAAGGGCTGAAGCGGTTGCTAAAAGCATCAAGGTTTCTAAAGACAATAAATTGGAGTCAGCGGGTTATATTGAAAACAGAACTTCATTTGTAGCAGTGATGAATAGCAAGGGTTTCTTTGGTTATAACAAGGGCACGGATGTAATTTTGTCTGTGACTACGCGTAACCAAGAAGGAACTGGTTCTGGATATGCAGCTCGTGGATTTAATGACGTGAGTAAATTAGATACAGCTGCAGCTACTAGGGTTGCTGCCCAAAAAGCCAATGGATCAGCCAATGCCAAAGCCATTGAGCCTGGAAAATACACAGTAATTTTAGAACCCATTGCAGCCACTTATATGTTGGAAAACATGTTCCGTGGTTTTGACGCAAGAACCGCTGATGAGGGAAGAAGCTTTATGAGCAAACCAGGTGGCGGCAATAGAATTGGCGAACAATTGATGGATGAAAAAGTGACCATCTATTCTGATCCTTTTCATCCTGAATTACCAGATGCAACTTGGAATGGTGAGGGATTTGCTTTGGACAGGGTTAACTGGATTGAAAAAGGGGTAGTGAAAAATCTCAGCTATTCTCAGTTCTGGGCACAAAAAAAAAATGTGGCTGCAGGTCCTTTTGCTAGTAATATTATTATGGAAGGTGGAACTG
>CAMFKK010000184.1 GCA_945957225.1 uncultured Sphingobacteriia bacterium
CTTGCAGACTGAATGGCTTTTTTCTCAGCTTCAGTTTTAGTTTGGGCCAATGACATTGTTGCAAAAGCCGTAAAAGCGGTAATAGTCAGGATTAATTTCTTATCTAGCATAACTTGAATTATGCCAAAAATTAAGAAGATTTTCCCATATGGCGCTATCAAACTATTTGAGTAGTTCAGGATGGAATTTCTTTTCTCCAATTTTAAGTGCAATGGGTAAGATATTTTGCTTGGGTGGTAAAGGACAGGTTGCATACACCGTAAAAGCACAGGGTGGATTAAAAGCCTTATTAAAATCTATAACCGTATGCCCAGTAGCGTCTGGTTTTGGCACATACATAAACCTTCCTGTTGGATAGGTTTCTATTTCATTGGTGGCGTCTCCAAAAATGACAAACAGGTCATCACCTCCTTCATCCAATGCATCTAATTGATAAGTAACACCATCAATTTTAAAAACCAATCTACCCGGAGTTTCCTGTGCCGTTGTTTGGCCCAGCACATTGGTGATCATTAATTTGTTGGAAACGGGTTTCTCCAAGACCGCATCCACACGGTATTTGGCATTAATGGGATAATAAGGGATAGATTTAAATTTTTTCAAGGCAGGCGCATTTAGATCGCGCAAGCGAATGCCTATTTTTTCTTCTCTTTTTATCAGGTTCCAACGCAGAGATCCCAAGCTAATTTGAGGTGCTTGTTTCTCTGTTGCTGAAAACAAAATAGCTTCCTGAATCAGGCTATCATTCATCTTGGTTGCAACAGCTTTTTGAGAAACCCAATTTACAGTTCCGTTTTCCCAATTAAAAGTACCAGCTTGATCGGGCATGTCTTTGTGTTGAAAAATAATCTGATTGCTGAAAGCAGACCCAAATTTGTTTTTACCCGGGCTTAACCAAAGCAGCCCCACCAAATTCACCCAACCATTGGGTGCTTTTAAATCCTGAATTCTTTTTTGATGCCAAGCCACAATGCTATCCTGATAAGTTGGGGGAGTTTGCGCTTGCATCATTTTGGGCATGATCAGCACCAAGAAAAGACTATATCTAATAAAGCGTTTCATAAGATTTAATTGGGTGGCAAAATAAGGGAAAAAAATTAGTACACCAATTCAATAGGATAAAGACACTACATCAGGGGAACCATGGAGTTACTCAATTGCACAAAGCGTTTAAATGCATTTTGGTAAGATGCTGCAACTGTAGAATTGGGTTCAATGACCTGGTTGGTTGGTACTGGCAACTTAATGCTAGAAAATGCTGATGCTAATCCTAACAACAAGGCGCCTCTTGCCGATGCGTCTCCATCCTCATTGATCATTACAGGTAATTGAAACAGGTCTGCCAGCATTTGCAACCAAAATTTATTCTGGATAAACCCACCGCTGGCCATGATTTTTTTGGGTTGTCCTTGCAATGGCAGGGACAGTGCAATGGCATAGAGATTAAAGACAACCGCTTCCATGGCTGCTCGTACTAAGTGAGCCTGACCATGCTGGGGACCCATACCAAAAAACACTGCTTTAGCGTCTTCCTTCCAAATAGGGGCCCGCTCTCCAGAGAGATAAGGCAGGATGGTTAATCCATCAGATCCTATAGGTATTGCTTCTGCTTGTTCAAAAAAATCCTTGGTGTTAGTATGGCTTTGAAACAGTTTTGTTTGCATCCATTCCAATAATTGCGCACCATTATTGGAAGCCCCACCAACTAGGAATTGACCATGGGTAATGGGATAAGAAAAGCTGCTCATCTGCTGATCCAAATGCATTTGGTCTTGGATAATTCTAACCGCCGCACTAGTACCAATGGTAATGGCAAGGGTATTGGCATCTAATGCTCCTGAACCAAGATTGGCCATGGCCCCATCGCTGGAACCCAATACAATCTTTGTAGCTGCACTCAATGAAAACGGATTCCCTTCTACTACTGGCAAGATGGTTTGGGCGTCTTTGATTTCAGGCAATTGCTGGCGCGATATGCCTGCCATGTTTAGTGCTTCCTGATTCCAGTCAAGGTTATGAATATCTAAGAAACCCATAGCTGCAGCAACTGCATGATCTACTACCCAACCGCCTGTTAACTGAAATAAGATATATTCTTTGATGCCCACAAACTTGCGTGCTTCCTGAAATATTTGTGATTGATTTTCTTGGAGCCATTTGATTTTACAAAGGGGCAACATGGCGTGCATGGGCACAGCAGATCTTTGATACCAGTCTTGTATGGTTGCAGTATTTCTAAAATCCTGTGCAATAGCAGCTGCGCGATTGTCAGACCAAATGATGGATTTTGTAAGGGCATGACCACTGCCGTCTACTGCCAATAAACTATGCATGGCCGTACTAAAACTGATGAGCGCTGGAGAAGCATTCAAAGATTGGCTTAATGATTCCAAACAATATTGTACCGCTGCTAGAACCATGTCTGCATCTTGTTCTGCCATACCATGATCATCATGCAGGGTGTCATAGGCTTTTTGTACTTTGGCAATCACTAGACCATCTGCATTAACTGCAAGGGCCTTGGTTGAACCTGTGCCAATATCTATTCCTACAAAATACTGCATGGTCAAAAATTAGTCGTTTGCTTTTACCACTGCGTGACCACCAAATTCATTTCTAAGTGCGGCTACAACCTTACCCGAAAAAGTATTTTCCATTTGAGAGCGGTAACGCATCATCAAAGAAAGTGCAATAACTGGTGTTGGCACGCCTAGATCAAGTGCCGTATCCAGCGTCCACTTGCCTTCTCCAGAGCTATGCATTACCCCTTTAATAGCATCTAGTTCTGGGTCTTTCTTAAAGGCATTTTCAGTGAGCTCCATTAACCAACCCCTGATCACGGATCCATTGTTGAATAGATGCGATAATGCGGCAAAATCATATTTGTAATCAGAACGCTGCAAGACTTCAAATCCTTCAGCTATGGATTGCATCATCCCGTATTCAATACCGTTATGAATCATTTTGGCAAAATGGCCACTGCCTGATGGGCCTGTATACAAAGAGCCTCCCTCAACAGAAATGGCGTCTAGTATGGGTTTTACAACTTGATAGGCTGCTGGGTCTCCCCCAATCATGGTACAGGCACCTTGCAAAGCACCACTGGTACCTCCACTGGTGCCACAGTCTAAATAATCAATACCCATTGGACTCAATGCTTCCTGTCTGCGAATACTGTCTTTATAAAAGGAATTACCCCCATCAATCAAGATGGCCCCTTTTTGCAAGTGAGGGTGCAGGTTTTCCAAAACCTGATCCACTATGGGACCTGCAGGTACCATGAGCCAAATAATTTGTTTTCCGGAAAAGCCTATACACAATGCTTCTAGATTGGCAGCAGGCATCATTCCAGCGGCTCCGGCTTTTTGAACAGCACTGCTGTCTTGGTCAAAAGCAATGACTTCATGACCTTTTGACAATAGGTTTAACCCAAGGTTGAACCCCATTTTTCCCAATCCTATTACAGCTATTTGCATTTATAGTAGTTGAATTTGAACAAAGACAATTGAAACTTAAAACTAATAAAAATAAAGGGCATTCCTTTGGAGGGTTCATGGTCAGATGTTTTAATTTTATTGCATCATGAAAGCGGCCAGTATACAGGAGATTAAAACAGAACTACAGGCAACCAATCTAGTCAAACTTAGAGAACTCTGTTTGCAATTAGCCAAGTTTAAAAAAGAGAACAAGGAATTGCTCACTTATTTGTTGTTTGAATCCCATGATCAAGAAAGCTATATCAATGAGGTAAAGGAAGAAATTAACGAAGGATTTTTAGAACTACCCAAGGCCAATATTTATCTGACCAAAAAAGCTTTGCGCAAGATTTTGCGCATTGCCGGAAAGCATATCAAGTATATGGCTAGCAAACAGGGTGAGGCCCAAGTGCTCTTGCATTTCTGCCAAAAATTAAAAGCATCAGGTATAGCCTATCACAAATATCCTGTCTTGAACAACCTCTATCAAATGCAGTTGAAAAAAGTAAACAAAGCCATTGAAGGTATGCATGAAGATGAGCAGTATGATTATGTAAAAGAGATGGCGGCGCTTTAATCAAAGACCATCGCGCCAGCTGTTAAGACTCTTCATCAAAATAAAGTTTGTAAAAATGCTTGCCGCTAAACTCGTCAAAACCCTTTTCTATCAAGTCTTTTCGACCATGGATATAAACATGAAAATTCTTGTCCAGTTTCAGGATGCTCTTGAATACCCGTTCCTGTTTTTTCACGGCTTTTAAGTGAATGTCAAACTCGTCATCAATATTTACCTGACGCGCAATCTCATAAGTCTGCTTATACTGGGTAAATGTTTCAATCATTTCTGGGTGGTGCAAGACTTCTTCTGCAAACTCTTCCATTTTAAATGACTCTTTGTTTTTAAAATAGTCCATACTCCTATTGAGCAAGTCTATTTGGTCAGATTTGTTGACCTCAAATTTTTCTTGGAGCTCATTACTAATAAACAATTTACACATACCCATGGCCGCATCGGTATGATAATAACTATTGGCACTGGGGGTAACCTGCAAAAAGTCCTTGATCCAATACTGGGCATCTTGTTGTTTGTTGGTATTGTCTACCACACAAACCACATAACCTTCAGACTGGTTTTTTCTAAAAATCAAACAACCCTTGTCCAGTTTATTAATATTCACCCCGTCTTCGGCAATCACTTCCCAACTCTGCCCATGGGGAAATACTTTTAAGAAAGTCTCTTTGGATTCACTCTTAAAAATACCAATGGCGTCTATATATTCCGTACCAAAGGGAACATTGCTAAAATGCGCCAGGTACATTTCTCCTTCCTTGACCTTGGTATGGGTGCTCTTGCTATAAAGAAACTGCGCCAAGAGGGCGGATTGCTTGGAAAATAGCTTGGGATCTTCAAAAAGGGTTTTTACGTATTGGTAGACTTCATTGAGGTCCAAAGAGCTAATATGTGTAAAATGGTACTGTTCCTGCTCATTAAATGCTCCCAAAAAATACTTGGTTAACAAACCCTGCACTATGGAATCATTGAGGGTCAAGGAGTTGGCAGAAAGGCCCAAAGCCTCGCCCCTGCTTGGATTTCCCACTTTGTGAACTATCACCTGATTAAGTTGAACGCTGTCTATTCCTGTCATGATGCAGCGAAGATATTTAAAGGAAATTCGTTTTTCGGCCATAAATAGCGCACCTTTGTAATATTATTCACTGGCCCACCCAAATTGGGACTGCATTTTATCTTCAAAACCATTATTCCATTATGTACACCCAGATTTGGAGCAAATACCTGCCGATTATCAAAATTTTGTTGAAGCGTTCTGCTAATGGTAACCAAACCTTAGACCTGAATCGTATTGATTTTGAACGTGCTGGAAGCGGACGTAAAGCAGGGTATAAGTTTCTAATTGAACTTAATAGTGGCAGAACCGTGAATGTGTTGAGTGGAATTCCGTTAGCAAAAGACCTAGCCGATGTACTAGTAGCTGATGCCGGTATTCGTGAAATCCTGAACAAGGGTAATTATGAAGTAGCCTTAAATACCCGTTTCCAACTCAGCATCAAGAATGTGACACCTGCGGACCATGTTCCTGCTGAAACTAAAGAAGATTAATCTTTGGATTTAATTAAACGAAAAGTCCCAATTCAATGAATCGGGACTTTTTTATGGGGCAGCTGATGCAAACTTAGATTCTCTTCACTTTTTTCCTTCACTCTTTACTC
>CAMFKK010000185.1 GCA_945957225.1 uncultured Sphingobacteriia bacterium
TCACTTCTACCATCCATTCCTATCTTATCAATCTCATCCAAGATCATTACAGGATTAGAAGATTTGCATTTTCTAATCTGCTGTACAATTCTTCCTGGCATGGCGCCAATATAGGTTTTACGGTGACCTCTAATTTCGCTCTCGTCATGCAATCCTCCCAAACTTACGCGCACATATTTTCTACCAATGGCGTGTGCAATTGATTTACCCAATGAGGTTTTACCAATTCCGGGAGGTCCCAAGAAACAAAGGATGGGACTTTTCATGTCTCCCTTTAATTTTAATACGGCCAAATATTCAATGATCCTACTCTTGATCTTGGTCATCCCATAATGATCCTTGTCCAGCACTTTCTGTGCATTCTTTAGGTCATAATTATCCGCTGAATAATCCTGCCATGGCAGGTCTAACATCAGGTCTAAATGATTGTAAACAATACTATAATCTGGTGTGGATGCGTGCATCCTTTCTAATTTCTCAATGCCTTTATTGAATAAATTTTTAGCAGCTTCAGGCCATTTTTTGCCCTCCGCTTTTTTCTTCATATCAGCTATCTCCCGGTCATTGCTATCTCCTCCTAATTCATCCTTGATACTTTTCAGTTGCTGTTGCAAAAAGTATTCTCGTTGTTGCTTATCCAGTTCTGTGCGCGTCTTGTTGGTAACCTTATCCTTTAATTCTGCATACTGTAGCTCTCTATTCAATATATGAATCAAGTGCTCTGCTCTTTTGTGAATATCATGAATTTCAAGTAGGCTTTGCTTTTCAGCTAAGTCACTATTTAAGTTGCTGCTCACAAAATTGATCAGGAAACTAGGATGCTCAATATTCTTTAAAATAATAGAAGCTTCTGTAGGTAGATTGGGCGACAAATGAATAATCTGTGCAGCCAAGTCTTTGATGCTTGCCACATAGACTTTAAAATCATCTTCTAAGGGCAATTCATCTTCTGGGAATAAACGGATATTGGCTGTGAAATAAGGATCATCCGTCTTCATTTCTAGCAATTCAAAACGTTTCTTACCCTGTATAATGATAGTAGTTCCACCATCTGGCATTTTTATCAACTTGACAATTTTTGCAACCGTGCCAATCTTGCAGAGCTCTTCAGCAGTGGGTTCTTCAATATTGGCGTCTTTTTGCGCAACTACACCAATTAGCTTGTCTAATTTATAAGCATCATTAACGGCTTTAATACTTTTGTCTCTACCTACCGTAATAGGAAGAACTACCCCAGGAAACAATACAGTGTTTCTAAGTGGCAGAATGGGTAAAATATCAGGAATCACCAGGTTCTTGTCCTGTTCCCCATCTTGTTCATTGATAGGGATAATGGGCATAAAATCGGTTTCGTCTTCTGAACGGAAAAAAAGCTTTTCTTTCAACATAGTCTAATCTTTGGTCAATCTGTCACACCCTACTCATCAAATGTATCTAAAGAAGGGGGAAGAAACTAGAGCAAGAACGATGCCACTGACAGCAAAGCCTTAAAAAAGGTACAAACTGGCACAAAAAAAATCCTCCCGTTTTTCGGGAGGACCTTCTTGCAAGAAGTAATATTGGAAATACTAGGTATTTCTACAATTTTTACTATAAATTATTTCTTTGCAGCAGAATCAACTTTTACTGCAGCAGAATCAACTTTTACAGCAGTTGTGTCTACAGTTGCAGCAGGAGTGTCAACAGTTACAGCTGGAGAATCAGCTTTAACTTCTTTGTTCTCACCATTGTTACAAGCAGTCATTAAACCTGCTACAGCCAAAATTGCGAATACTTTTTTCATGTAATGATTTTTTTAAAAATTTTTAATTGGCGCAAAGATAATGGTCCAAAATAATTTTACAAATAAAATAACATATATTTTTTAATACAATAACTTACTTCTTTCTGAAAAAGATCCTAATGGGCACCCCTGTTAACCTAAACTTGGTTCTTAGTTGATTTTCCAGATAGTTTTTATAAGCCGATTTTATATCGTCTGGATAATTGGTAAAAAAGGCAAAAGAAGGCACGGCAGTGGGTAATTGCGTCACATATTTGATTTTAACAGTATTTCCCCTAACCACCGGCGCATGGTAGGCCTCAACTGCTTTTAGCATGATTTCATTTAGTTGTGAAGTTGGAATTTTACGATTCCTGTTCTCATAGACTTCTAAGGCAAATTCAATGGCTTTAAAAATCCTTGTCTTTTCTGTTACGGATATAAAAATAACAGGCACATCAGTAAAAGGGGCCAATTTGGCTTTCAAAGCTTTTTCATAGTCTCTAGCTGTATTGGTTTCTTTTTCTACCAAATCCCATTTGTTAACCAATACTACAATCCCTTTTCCTTTTCTGGTAGCCAATGAAAAGATACTCACGTCTTGGGCAGTTACCCCTTTACCTGCATCAATCAATAACAAACAAACGTCTGCCTCATCCATTGCTTTGATGGCCCTGATAATGCTATAAAATTCTAAGTCTTCTTTCTCTTTGTTTTTCTTACGAATCCCAGCCGTATCAATCAGCATGAATTCCTTTTGGAACATATTATAATGGGTGTGTATGGTATCTCTTGTAGTACCAGCAATATCACTCACAATGGTACGCTCTTGACCAATTAAGGCATTGAGCAAAGAAGATTTACCCGCATTTGGTTGACCAATAATGGCAAATTTAGGAAGGGCATTTTCACGCAAAGTGTCATCAGAATCTTCCTCTTTCATTCCATCAGTAATGGCATCTAAGACTTCACCTGTTCCCGTTCCAGTAATAGAGCTAATAAAATAGGTATTTTCAAAACCCAGACTATAAAATTCTGTTGCTTCTAATTGGCGTGTTCCATTATCCACTTTGTTGACCACCAAATAAACGGGTTTGGTGGTTCTGCGCAACAAGTCTGCCATGGTATCATCCAAGTCTGTGATCCCTGTAACTACGTCTACCATGAAGACAATACAATTGGCTTCATCAATGGCAATTTTAACTTGTTTGCGAATTTCTCTTTCAAAAACATCGTCTGTATGTGGCACAAATCCGCCTGTATCAATTACATTGAAAGTTTTTCCGTTCCAATCGGTAACACCGTATTGGCGATCACGGGTTACCCCGCTTATATCGTCTACAATGGCTTTACGTTCTTCTAACAAACGGTTGAAAAATGTACTCTTGCCCACATTGGGTCTTCCTACAATGGCTACTGTATAACTCATAATCCCTAAATTAAAATGCTATTTATTTATATCCGTATTCTCTTAAGTGCATGTCATTGTCACGCCATTTGGGGCGCACTTTTACAAATAGTTCTAAGAATACTTTGGTGCCAATAAATTGTTCAATATCGGCCCTGGCCAAAATGCCAATCTCTCTAATCATTTTACCCTTTTCTCCAATGATAATGGACTTTTGGGTATCTCTTTGAACAATAATATCTGCCTGTATTTTTACAATATCTTCTCTTTCCTTGAATTCATTGATTAAGACCGCTGCGTGATAAGGAATCTCGTCTCCAAAGAGATGGTAGATCTTTTCTCTAATCAATTCAGACACAAAGAATTTGGTAGGCAGATCGCTCAAATCTTCTTCACTGTAAAAAGGATGGCCATCCGGTAATAAAGAAAGTATGGCGTCTAATAATTTATTCAAATGCACTTTTTGCAAAGCCGATATTTTCACAATCTTGCTGCAATATGCTTTTTCTGCAAAGAATTTTTCTGCCAATGCCAACCTACCATTTCCTGCTTTATCAATCTTATTCAAGACCACCAATCCTGGGACTTTCAATCTTAGCTTTTGAAAAATGCCATCAATTTCTTCTAAGTCTTCATTGGCGTCCACAATCAGTAAGGCAATATCGGCGTCTTCCAAAGCAGATTTGACCGATTGCATCATATGCTCGTGCAATTTGTACTGAGGATCAATAATTCCTGGGGTATCTGAGAAAATGACTTGGTATTCGTCTGGCTTGTTTAAAAAAGCCTTGATTCTATGACGGGTAGTTTGAGCCTTTGGCGATGTAATTGCCATCTTCTCTCCCACCAATGCATTGATGAGCGTACTCTTGCCCGCATTGGGCTTGCCAAAAATGTTTACAAAACCTACTTTCATCTGGTATAACCCGGCTAATACTAAAGAGAAACCGGGAATTTGTTTTTATGTTTTGGGGCAATGCTGCCCCGGCCGTATATTTCCAATATTAAATATACAAATAACAAAGGCCTCAAACGAGGCCTTTTATGTTGCGAGAGGAGGGATCGAACCTCCGACCTTCGGGTTATGAGCCCGACGAGCTACCGCTGCTCTATCTCGCGATATAAGATTGAAATAATATCGCTTTTGGGTCCATTCAATTTACACTTCACAGTGCTTTCCTATTTGAATGGGGAGCAAAAGTAGGGTTTAGAGGCTTACCAACCAAAAAAAACTGCTTAATCCTCTGTTTTTCTTTTTATAGAAGCCCCTCCACTGCTACTAATATTTCTAATCATTCCGTCGCCACGATAATAGATATTACTTCCGCCGCTGGCTTCCGCATTCAATTCTTTGTTGATGCTTACCCGAATATTGGAGGCACCAGATGCGTCTAATTTACCATAGTCTGCTTTTAGGTCAAAAGCTTTGATACTGCAAGCCCCACTGGCATCTATTTCTAATTTATCGGCCTTGCCAGATACTTTTACATTGGAAGCACCACTGGCATCTAATTTTAAAATACCAATTTGCAATTCACCTGTATAATCACTGGCTCCGGATAATTGAATTTTCAATTCAGGCAATTTAATGGCTTCTGTAGATTTTACATTACAAGCTCCAGATGCTTCTACCCTATTGAGATTTTTGAAAGTCACATAGGCTTTCATTTTATTATTACCCCAGCTTTTCCAATTCCAACCCTTCCCGTCAAAATAAATATGAAGGGTACCATTCTTTACCTCTGTGCGGATGCGGCCAATGGCTTCAGCTGAACTTGCGCTTACTGCCGCTGCTTCTTCGTTTCCTTGTGAAAGGAAGAGGTCAATAGCGCCAGAAACTTCTACGGCTGTAAATCCAGATACCATTCTAGCTTCTGCATTGGCATCAAATACCAAATTCTTTTCATTTTGGGCATTGGCTGAAAATATACTCAAACCCAATCCCAGTAATAATATTAATTGTTTCATTTGTAGCATTTTAAATTGAAACGAGGCAGCGGCCATAAAGTTACAGTTGGTTCGTATTATTTAATGCCTAATTTTGCGGCAGAACATTCCTCGGGGTGCTAAGTGTGCAAACACTGGCTGAGAAAATACCCGTTGAACCTGAACAGGGTAATGCCTGCGAAGGGAAGGTGTACTGTACTTTTTTACGGCAGATCCTCTCCATTAGCTATTCCCTGTTCCCATTATTAACTTTTAAATCAAGAAAAATGAAAAAGTTTCTGGGAACAACCGCGTTTGTCATGCTAACATTGTTCACCTTGGCCCAAGGGTCAAAAACACCGGTAAGTGGCAAGTTAACCGATGCCCAATCAAAAGCACCTATTGCTGGTGCACAAGTTAAATTGGGTAGTGCCAACACCCTAACCGATGAAAATGGGAATTTTCAGTTTGCAAAATTACCCATTGGGTCTTATACCCTTTTGATTAGTAGTCTGGGCTATAAAAACTATCAAAGCATTTTAACCATAGACAAAAAAGCTTTGAATTTGGCTATTGCTTTAACC
>CAMFKK010000186.1 GCA_945957225.1 uncultured Sphingobacteriia bacterium
AAACAAGCATATGTATCCAGCTGAGATAGTATTACCAATGAAAGCAGAGTTAACGGAAAGTGGTTTTGATGAGTTATTAACCGCTGCCGAAGTTGATAGCGTTTTGGGTCAAGAAGGAACTACATTAGTAGTTATTAATAGTGTATGTGGTTGTGCAGCAGGCACTTGTAGGCCAGGAGTGGTGATGGCAGTAGAAAATTCTACTGTACGTCCTGACCGTTTAACTACCAGTTTTGCTGGTTTTGACGTAGAAGCAATCAATCAGGTACGTAAGCATTTATTGCCTTATCCTCCATCTTCACCAGCTATTGCATTATTTAAAGATGGCCAGTTGGTAAGCATGGTTGAGCGCCATCAAATTGAAGGCAGACCAGCCCAAGTTATTGCTCAACACCTGATTTCTGTATTTAACGAGCATTGTAATTAAGATTTTCTGTAAATTTGTTTTTAGATGGGTTAGTAAGTATGGGCCTCACGCAAGTGGGGCCTTATTTTTTTTAAGCTGTTATAGCCCTTTTAGTTTCAATTTTTCTGACTAACATTGTGCCTTTACAGACCATACTTTATCATTATTCAAGTAGTTGTTCATGTATCCAAATCTTTACTACGCTTTCAAGGATCTTTTTGGAATTGAATTGTCAGGTTTAAAATTGATTAATTCATTCGGATTTTTTGTGGCACTATGTTTTATCATAAGTGCTTGGGCTTTAACCTTGGAATTAAGAAGAAAACAGCAGCAAGGTTTGTTTAGCTATACAGAAGAAAAAATTGTTATTGGTGCTCCTGCATCTATGATTGATTTGCTGTTAAATTTTTTATTAGGTTTTATTTTTGGATATAAAATCATTGGTGCATTTACCATACCTGATGCTTTGAATGATCCACAGGCATTTATTCTATCATCAAAGGGTAATTTGTTGTTAGGGATATTGGTTGGTTTGTTTTTTGCAGGTTTAAAATGGTATGAAAAGCACAAACAGCAATTAGCTACACCTGAAGAAAGAATCATCAGAATTTGGCCCCATGACAGGGTAGGAGACTTACTAATTTATGCAGCCGGTTTTGGTTTTTTGGGTGCCAAAATTTTTCATAACCTAGAAAATTGGAATGATTTTTCTAAAGATCCAATAGCTGCTTTATTATCTTTTAGTGGGCTTACATTTTATGGCGGATTAATCTGTGCAGGTGCTGCAATCATGATTTATGCACGAAGAATCAAATTACCCATTATACATTTGGTAGATGCATTTGCTCCAATATTGATGTTGGGTTATGCAATAGGTAGAATTGGTTGTCAAGTAAGCGGTGATGGTGATTGGGGGATTCCTAATTTGAATCCCAAACCTTTTAGTTGGATGCCTGATTGGTTATGGGCTTACCAATATCCACATAATGTGGTTGGAGAAGGGGTACCTATTCCAGGATGTACAGGCCCTTATTGTAACCAATTGGTTCCTGCGGTTTATCCAACAGCGCTTTATGAAGTGATTCTTTGCTCTTTGATATTTATATTATTATGGTCTATTCGTAAAAAAATTAAAGTTCCTGGACAATTATTTGGAATCTATTTAATGTTCAATGGTGTTGAGCGTTTTTTAATTGAAAGTATTAGGGTAAATACCAAATATGAGTCCCTACCTTTTCAGCCTACTCAGGCACAAATAATTTCCGTCATCTTATTAATCACTGGAATGCTATTAACTTTTAATGCAAAAAAATGGCAAACTAAGTAATAGCACCTTTTTAGAAATCCCCTGATTCCTATTTATCTTTGCAAAAAATAATACAATGCCTTCATTTGACATTTCTAGCAAGGTAGACTTGCAAACACTGGACAACGCAATCAATACCGTTAAAAAAGAAATAAGTACGCGTTTTGATTTCAAAAATTCACCAGTTGAAATTGAATTGAATAAAAAAGATTTTATTCTAAAGCTAGAAGTAGAGTCTGATATGAAAATGAAGCAAGTGATAGATGTGGTGATAAGCAGGTCCATGAAACAAGGAATAGAAGCTTCTGCTTTTGATTTTGAAAAAGACGCGTATCCAAGTGGTAAAACCATTAAAAAGGATGTTCCTGTTAGAAACGGACTGAAACAGGAAGATGCTAAGAAAATTGTGAAATTGATCAAAGATAGTGGTTTAAAAGTACAGGCGGCCATTATGGACGATATTATTCGAGTAACTGCTAAGAAAATTGACGATTTACAGGATGTAATAGCTCTTTGTAGAACATCTAACCTTGGAATTCCCTTACAATACATCAATATGAAGAGCTAAAAACGGGTTTTTAGGGTATTTTAGCCTTAGAATCTTCATTTTCATTTGGAATTCCATCCAGAACTGGTTAACTTTGCATTCCTAAAAAATAACAGTACGGCAAAATCCGTACTACCTAAATCAAATAAAATGAAACAAGGTATCCATCCAGAAAATTACCGTTTTGTAGTGTTCAAAGACATGAGTAACGGTGAAGCTTTTTTGAGCAAATCTACTGCTAACTCTAAAGAAACCATTTTGTGGGAAGACGGTAATGAATATCCAGTTATTAAATTGGAAATTTCTAATACTTCACATCCTTTCTACACTGGTAAAACCATGTTGGTTGACACAGCAGGACGTATTGATAAGTTCAAAAAGCGTTACGCCAAGAAAGACTAATCTTCTTGAAAATAGCAAAAATCCCGTCCCGAGTAATTTGGACGGGATTTTTATTGGGTTCTCCCCAGTAACTTTACATTCTAAATTTTGAACATGAAATTGCAAATACTGGCTATAGGGGTGCATCCGGATGATGTGGAATTGGGTTGTGCTGGAACCTTGCTAGCTGCCATAGATGAGGGTAAAAAAGTAGGTATACTTGATTTGACTAAGGGTGAGTTAGGAACAAGGGGTACAATAGAAACTAGAAAAACAGAAGCAAGAAATGCTGCAGATATATTGGGTATTGAGGTAAGGGAAAATTTAGGAATGGCCGATGGCTTTTTTCAAAATGATGAAGCCCACCAACGAATGTTGATTACTGCCATTCGCAAATATCAGCCCGATATCATTTTAGCCAATGCCCCAGAAGACAGACACCCTGACCATGGAAGAAGTGCAAGGTTGATTTCAGACGCTGCATTTCTATCAGGCTTGCGTAAGATTGAAACCCAAATAGATGGTATAAGCCAAGCTGCTTGGCGCCCAGCTTATGTATTCCATTATATTCAGGATAGATTTATCCAACCAAGTTTTGTTATTGATATCTCTCAATACATGGATAAAAAGATTGAGTCTGTATTAGCCTATACCACCCAGTTTTATAATCCAGATTTGAACGAGCCTCAAACCTATATTTCTTCCCCACAATTCATTGAGTCAGTGAAAGCAAGGGCCATGATGTTGGGCAAAAGAATAGGGGTAAATTATGCTGAGGGGTATATTTCAGAAAAAATGATTGGAATCAAAAGCTTAGACAATATCATTCAACTAGCTACTTAATACATGTAAACTATGTCAAAAATTGCCATTGGGTTGGTACAGATGACCTGTTCTGCTTCTAAAGAGGCCAATATGGCCAAAACAGTTCTAAAAATAAGAGAAGCAGCTGCAAAGGGTGCTCAAATTATTTGCTTGCAGGAATTGTTTACTTCCCTTTATTTCTGTGATGTAGAAGCCTATGAAAATTTCCTTTTGGCAGAAGCCATTCCTGGGCCATCTACAGAATCATTAAGTCTATTAGCCGCTGAATTAAAAGTGGTGATTATTGCATCATTATTTGAAAAGAGAACTGAAGGTTTATACCATAACACAACAGCGGTATTGGACGCTGATGGTGCTTATTTGGGTAAGTATCGCAAAATGCATATTCCAGATGATCCTGCCTATTATGAGAAATTTTATTTTACGCCAGGCGATTTGGGCTATAAGGTTTTTCAAACCAAATATGCCAAATTAGGTGTTTTAATATGTTGGGATCAGTGGTACCCAGAAGCGTCAAGAATTACCGCATTAATGGGAGCAGAAGTATTGTTTTATCCAACAGCCATAGGTTGGGCTACCTCACAAGATGAAGCTACTAATACGGAACAATACAATGCATGGCAAACCATTCAAAGAAGCCATGCGGTGGCAAATGGGGTTCACGTAGTTAGTGTAAATAGGGTAGGCTTGGAACAAGACGGAGCTATGCAATTTTGGGGAGGAAGTTTTGTTAGTAATCCTTTTGGGTCTTTATTATACAAAGCATCTCATGATCAAGAAGAAGTAGCTGTTGTAAATATTGATACCCAAGCAACTGATAGGTATAGGACTCACTGGCCTTTCTTGCGCGATAGGAGAATAGATTCTTATCAACCCATTACCAAACGTTTTATTGACGAAGACTAAAAGAAATACATGTCATTAAAAAATACTAGCGGCATTATTCCAGCAAAATTGGGATATCAGTTTCCAGCAGAGTTTGCGCCTCATCTAGCAACCTGGTTAAGTTGGCCGCACAAAGAAGCTAGTTGGCCTGGAAAGATTGAAAGCATTTACCCTAATTATGCTTTGTTTATTAAATATTTGTCAATAGGTGAAGAAGTTAGGATTAATGTAGTAGATGAAGCCATGAAATCATTTGCAATTGAGCATTTGAAAAAGGCGGGTGTAGATCTAGGTAAAGTTAGTTTTTTTATGCATCCTACAAATGATGCTTGGTGCAGAGATCATGGACCAGCTTTTCTGATCAATGAAGCAGCTGCTGAAAGAAAAGTAATAGTAGATTGGAATTATAATGCTTGGGGTAATAAATATCCACCATATGACTTAGATGATGTGATTCCAACCTTAATTGGGAAACATTTTAATTTGCCTGTTTTTCATCCGGGCATAGTCATGGAGGGAGGTTCAGTTGAATTTAATGGAAAGGGGAGTTTAATGACTTCTAAAGCCTGTTTGTTGAATGAGAATAGAAACCCTCATTTAAGTCAATCAGAGATTGAACACTATCTTTCTAATTATTATGGTGTTGATCAAATACTATGGGTGGATGATGGTATTGTTGGTGATGATACGGATGGACATATTGACGATACTGTTAGATTTGTCAATGAAGACACGGTTATCACTGTTGTGGAATCAAATCAGCAAGATGAAAATTATGTGCTTTTACAGACCAATCTGAAGCAATTAAAAGCTATGCGCTTATTGAATGGCAAACAATTAAATATTGTTGAACTTCCTATGCCAGATGCGGTAATTTATGAAGATCAAAGACTTCCAGCATCTTATGCTAATTTTTATATTAGCAATCAACATGTGATTGTACCCACATTCCGTTCTAAAAAAGACGACCAAGCTTTGCAAATTATTGCTGACTGTTTTCCAAATAGAGAAACAGTAGGAATAGA
The DNA here is from genome assembly GCA_945957225.1 of uncultured Sphingobacteriia bacterium. Classification (GTDB taxonomy): domain Bacteria; phylum Bacteroidota; class Bacteroidia; order Chitinophagales; family Chitinophagaceae; genus Sediminibacterium. Next base: position 5,376 of record CAMFKK010000186.1, read on the forward strand.
TTCAACCGATATTATTTGGGGATTAGGTAGCTTCCATTGTTTAAGTCAACAGGAGCCTTTATAACTCAAAAATTATTTTAAAAAAAATATCAAAAAGCAAGTAGTTGATTAAACTACTTGCTTTTTTGATGCAATTATAAAGCATTCATTCCCCATTCTAGGGGCAATACTATTGTAACAGGGTTCCAGGGTTTTGATATTCAAATGGGTGTCTAGAATTGCCTGATATTCTTGTTGGGTTCCACCAAATGGAGGACCAGCGGGGAATTGGGTATCAAATAATAGCCCTACTAG
>CAMFKK010000187.1 GCA_945957225.1 uncultured Sphingobacteriia bacterium
GCGCGTTTCCGTTATGGCAAAGACAGTGTAGACGTTCCTTTTGTGATCAAGAACAATCCAAATTACAAAGCCACTGAAGCTGATTATGACGCGCAGGTAGCTTTCTTGTTGCAAGTGCGTGACAAGTTTAATGAAGTACAAAAAGGCATCAAGAATCTCCGTTCTGTTCGCACACAGATCAATGATTTTAATGCCAAGCTGGATAGCAATGGTACCAAGGAGCTCAAGCAAATGGGAGATAGCATTAATAAGCAATTAACCGCTATTGAAGAAGCTTTGTACCAAACCAAGGCCAAGAGCTTCCAAGACGTATTAAACTTCCCTATTCGCTTAAATGATAAGTTAGCAGGCTTATATGGTGTTGCATCTAGTGGACAAAATGCACCAAGCAAACAAGCCATTGAAACCCTTGCAGACCTTGGTGGTCAGGCCGATGTTCAATTGGCTAAGCTGAAAAAGATTCTTACGCAAGATTTGAAAGCTTATAATAAGCTGATCAATGAAAAACAAGTACCAGTGATTGGTATTAAAAACTAAACAGCTGAAAGTAGAAAAGCCGTCTCAAAATTGGGACGGCTTTTTTATGTGTTCTATTGACTAAAACTATTAGAGGTTTAACCAGTAATTTAGTTTGAATACAATGGCCCTATTCTTATTGCGGAACAGAGGATCCGTATAATAGTTATCCGTGTATACCAAGAAAAAATCACTCATGGGTTTGTAGCGGTATTGCAAGCGACTATTGATATTGAAATTATTGCGCTGTGTATTGTATTGCAAGAAAGTAGTCCAGAATAATTTGGTGCTAAAATTGTATTCAATTCTTGGAGCAATCAAAAACAATTCATCACTACCATATCCTTCAGGGAATTGTAATCGGTTATAATTCAATTGTAGCGCCACATTCAAATGTGGTTGTTTGCGCAAATTAATGGTAGTGCTGATTCCTTGATAATTGCCATTGTAGAATCCTCCTCCATTTAAGCGTACCATTATATTGATGGCTTTTCTAAAATCAGAACGGTATCCCAAACCAAATTGGTTGTATTGATAATTGCCTTTTGGTATGGGTTTGGCATCAGTAAAAGATGTGGAGAATAACAAATTAGTTTCGTTCACGGATCCAAACACAAAAAGAAAACCGGTGTTCTTGAATTGCATTTGGTATTCTAATTCGTTGGAACGTTCATTGAGTGAATTGTCCGGGTTGAAAACCAGAAAATTGGTTAGTTGTAAACTATGTTGATTCACTTTTCCTTTTTTAGGAAATAGTTTGTATCCAAAATTATTGAAGACCTGTTTGAATCCTACTCTGATGCTGGTATCTCTGTCAGCGTCATAGTTATTGATGCGCTCCACAAATCCCATATCGGTATAAAAATTGGTACCTAAGTTGCCCATATCAATAACGGCACTAAAATTTCTGCCATTGTAATTAACACCTGCATTATAGTAAGCATTTTCTGAACTAATGCCTTCTTTAAAGGAATGGTTATAAGCAGCCCATGCACTCCAGGTTCCTTTTAAATTATTGTATCCAAATTCTGCCCCTGCATTACGTCCATAAGCATCCAAGGGACGTTGTTTTTTCTCCGCTTCTGAAATCCCATTCTCTCTATTTAAAAAATAAGCCTTGATGGTTGAGCGTTTGAGTACGCGTTGGCTAATACTAGCAGCAGTATAATTTTCAGGTGAATAAGCACCCTGTCTACCCGTTTGGATATTCATCAAACCAACCCTGGTACCCTTGGCAATATTACCGGAAACTCTTGCCCCAAATAAAATGGGAATCTTGTTGCCATCCTTGTCCAAACCAATGGTTCTTGAATAAAAAGGCCGAATGGGTGGAATACCATATTGAGAAAATAAGTCTGCATTCTCCAAGAAAAAAGTTCTGCGTTCTGGGAAAAAGATATTGAACCTACTTAGGTTGGTTACTTGTTGGTCAACTTCTACCTGAGAAAAATCTGGATTCACAGTTAAATCTAAATTCAAAGAAGAAGTCAATGCCATTTTTGCGTCAAAACCCGCGTTGCCGCTAGCCGCAGTGGCAACTCCGTTCTCTTGATCACTTGTTAGGTTGCCGGTAACAAAGGGAATCAAGACCATATTGGATCCTGCTGCAGGAGGAGCTGTTTTCCAAACCAATGCTCCGGTATAACCAAGGTCCATAGATTTAAAATTCTGTGGCATGGGTGTCCAAGTAGAGTATTCATTGGCCTTGGTATCAATCCTAACTAGGTTAATCCCCCAAAGTAATTTTTCTGAGGAATACCTGATGCTTTTAAATGGTATGGCAATCTCTGCCGTCCAACGGTCTGCATATTGTTTGGTGGCTGAAAACCATTTGTTGTCCCAGCTCCAAGAGGGGCCGCTATCATCATCAGCAAAAGGCAATTGGTCTTCACTTTGGGCATTAAAAGCATTCACCACAAAAAAGAATCCATTGGTACGCTGGTTGGTGGGGTCTAAAACAATGCCAATACCATCACTTCCGTCATGACCAATATCTCTTTTTAAGGAACTGATAAATGCTTTGCCAGAATCAAAAGCGGTTACGCCAAAATAAATGAACTTATCATCATGGGCAATTCTAATAGAAGTCTGTCTCTGTGGTCTTCCTCCATCGGTTGGAAATTTGCGCCAGAATGCAGACATGGTATCGGCGCTAGCCCAAACGGCTTCTGTAAACTCACCGTCTATTTTAATGGATTCCGTAGTTTTTTGAATATGGTATTGGTAGTCTTTTTGAAAGCGCTCGCCATTTTTCTCCTGGGCCAATAGTCCAGTATAGCCAAATAAGATTAGTGCCAGCAGTAGTGTGGGTTTGATAGGCATAAGTTCATGGTCCCTGTTGCAACAGGGTTTTGTGCAAAAAAAAGCTTTCTATTGTGGATGGAACGTTAAACAATTGAAAACGTTACAAATCAAGGATAAATGGTAGTTAGACAGTAAGATTATTCATCAAGCAAGTCAGGTCTGCGTTCACGGGTACGCTGTAAGGATTGTTCATAGCGCCATTCTTCTACTTTTTTAGGATCACCCTGGGTGAGAATTTCAGGTACTTTGCTGCCCCTAAAATCTGCTGGACGGGTATAGACAGGTGGTGCCAATAAATTATCTTGAAAGGAATCAAATAGGGCAGAGGTTTCATCATTGAGTACACCCGGAATCAATCGCCCCACGGCGTCTACCACCACAGCAGCAGCTAATTCTCCACCACTGAGTACATAGTCACCAATAGAAATTTCCATGGTTACATATTGCTGTCTAATGCGTTCATCAATGCCTTTGTAATGCCCACAAATGATGAGCAGGTTTTCCATCATGGACAATTGATTGGCCCTTTGTTGGTTAAATCTTGGTCCATCAGGAGTCATATAAATGATCTGGTCGTATTTTCGGTCTGTTTGCAATTCATCAATGGCATTGGCCAAGGGCTCGGGCATCATGACCATACCAGCGCCGCCTCCAAATTGATAATCGTCTACCTGCATATGTTTGTTGATGGCCCATTTGCGCAGGTTATGGCAGGCCACGGTGAGCAAGCCCTTTTCTTGGGCCCGCTTCATGATGCTATGTCCAAAAGGACTATCTAGCAATTCTGGCACTACCGTAATAATATCAATATGCATCTAACTCAATTTAGTCTTCACCCATGAATCCTCTAATATCTCTCAGGTCTCGCTTGGTTGGTCTACCCACTTTGCTCAAGCGTTTTCCCGTTTGGAAACTGGCAGCCTGGAATTTAACCACGTCCAAATCTTCCGGTGGTGTAATGTCTTCATAGTGTTTAATGGCTTCAGGATAAGCTGCGCGTTTTTCTAATAAACCAGTTACTTGGATCACCCATTTTCTGCCTTCAGTTTTCACGTCAAACACGTCACCAATATTCACTGGTTTTGACGCTTTTACATTATTGCCCTGCAGCTTCACTTTGCCATTGTCACAAGCGTCTGCCGCCTGGCTTCTGGTTTTAAACAAACGGATGGCCCAGAGGTATTTATCAACGCGTAGTTTCTCTTTTGCTTCCACGGCTATTATTTTCCTTCTGTATAAAACTGATGGAAATAAGGAATGGTTTCAATGCCTTTGTAAAAATTGAAAATGTCAAATTTCTCATTAGGGCTATGTAAGTTATCAGAGTCCAAACCAAATCCCATGAATACAATTTTTAGTCCCAATTCTTTTTCAAACAAGGCACATATTGGAATACTTCCTCCACCTCTTACTGGAATAGGATCCTTGCCAAATGTGGCGTGGATGGCTTTTGCAGCAGCTTGGTACGCATCAGAATCAATGGGAGTAATATAGGGTTCTCCACCATGGTGCTCTTCAGCTTTAACCGTAACACCTGCTGGCGCGATAGACTTAAAGTAGTTCAGCAATTTCTCAGTAATCACTGTAGAAGATTGATTGGGCACCAAACGTGCAGAGATTTTTGCAAATGCTTTGGAAGGCAATACGGTCTTGGCACCTTCACCAGTATAACCACCCCAGATCCCATTTACTTCTAAGGTTGGACGAATACCCGTTCTTTCATTGGTGGTATAACCTTTTTCACCCCAAAGACTGCTCACACCCAAATCGGTTTTGTATTCCGCCTCGTCAAAAGGTGCTTGGGCCATTTTGGCTCTTTCTTCTGGTGTTGATTCAATCACGCCATCGTAAAAACCAGGAATGGTAATATGGTTGTTCTCATCATGACAAGAGGCAATCATTTTTGCCAGCATAGTAATGGGGTTAGCTACTGCGCCACCATATACGCCAGAATGCAGGTCACGATTGGGTCCTGTAATTTCTACTTCAATATAACTTAGACCACGAACACCAATATCAATAGAAGGATTCTCCATGCTGAGCATAGAAGTATCACTGATCAAAATCACATCGGCTTTTAATAAGTCTTTATTGGCTTTGACAAATGTGGCCAAGTTAGGACTACCCACTTCTTCTTCCCCTTCAATCAAGAATTTTACGTTGGCTGGAAGGGTATTGGTTTGGGTCATAGTTTCCAATGCCTTAACGTGCATATAGAATTGGCCTTTGTCATCGCAGGAACCACGGGCAAAGATTTTTCCATCAATAATGGTTGGGTCAAAGGGGCCGCTTTTCCAAAGATCCAATGGATCAGCAGGCTGTACATCATAGTGACCATAGACCAAAATAGTTGGCTTTGCTGGATCAATGATTTTTTCTCCGTACACGATGGGGTGACCAGCTGTCTCATAAATTTTAACGGTATCTGCACCCGCTTCTTGTAAACGCTGTTGCACCATTTGGGCACAGGTTAACATGTCTGCTTTATGTTCCGTTCTGGCGCTCACACTGGGTACCCGCAAGAGCTCTAATAATTCATTTAGGAATCTTTCTTTATGTTGATCTTGGTATGCTTTCCAAACTTGCATAATCAATTGTTTAAATGGTTGAAGGGCAAAATTAAGTCTTATTAATACACCATGGTTTAGGAAACCGGGTCTAATTGGTGCTTTTTATTGGATACCAGATTTTCCATGGTCCATTGCATTCTGTGTTCAAAAGCGTGCTGCCGTTCTTTGCAATCCAGTTTGGTACAGATATTACAGCTAAAAGGTAGGCAACCATCGGTATGAACAAAGAGTTCTATTCGGTCTCCAAACTCTTGTTGAATTAAACCTGCC
>CAMFKK010000188.1 GCA_945957225.1 uncultured Sphingobacteriia bacterium
GAGATAGGCTCCGGTCTCGTGGGCTCGGAGATGTGTATAAGAGACAGGGGCAAAAGCAATTAACGAAACAAGATCGCTAAAATAAAACAGGGGAAATTTAAATACAATTCGGGGGTGGACTCAATAATTCGGGGCAATACTTAGTTGGTATTCCAATTTCAATATTGGGCTTATCTGCAATCAGGCTTTGGAACCTACATTTCTGATCCAATGCCATTAAATAAGATGTGTATTCCTGCTTCTTGATTTTAACGGGATCTTCGTCTGAATCTGTTTCATCTGTAGTAGTATATAAATCTTTATCTATTTGCTCTTGAAAATTCCCAATTCCAAAAAGATAACAAAAACCTTCTACAGGAAATACCTGTAAGGAAAGCACTGTTACCATTAGAACAAATATGTATTTACGTATTTTCAAATTTTAAAGAATTGGGCCAAGATATTGTTTTTTAAACAGAAAACAATCAGTTCTAGCTTTAACAAGACAAAATACTATCATAATGCTATAGTAAGACCTTGTTCTGCAACTCTAAATCCCATCTTTTTCAATCTAGTTTTTTCAATAGAATGATATTTTAAAAGTGGATTTGTATGATTAAAATGTATAAAACAAATTTTGTATTTATCCTTATCAGATAATTGACTGAATTTTTTAATGCTTTCCTCCACAAAAGGATGCGGAACCTCAGTCATATCTCTATTGAGAAGTTCTCCATTTTGAAAAAATGTGCCATCAATCAAGGCCATATCAACTGATTTGATTAATCCAACTATATCTTCCTCCCATTTCTCCCATTTATCAATATCAGGTATAAATAAAACCTTCTTGTTTTGGGATTGAATCATAAAACCAATGGTTTCAGAAAATTCGTCTCGGTGGGGTACCAAAATTGGAGTTACTGAAAGTTGATTATCTAAATCTATGGGCTGTTTGTGTTGAATAGGCTTTAATGAAATATTATTCAATTGAACCAATTGACTCCAGGGACCATTGCTTTTAAGAAAACTTTCCATTTTGGGCATAGTATATACCGGAATAAGATTGGCTCCCAAAGCTTCGCGACCAAAAAATTGCAATCCTGTATAATGACCCATATGAGCGTGAGAAATAAAAATCCCCTCAGGCAATTGAAAACTTTTTGTTTTTAAAGCTTCTTGCATGAGGTCTAATTGAACTGTGATATCTGGTGTGGCTTCAAATAGCCAGTACTTGTTTTTATTGACCAATCCTAAGGATACCACGTTTTTTCTAGTCTCTTTTCCCTGTTTAATAGCCATACAACAGGCTTTTGTGCAACCTATTTGTGGGTAGCCGCCATCTTGGGCTGTTCCAAGAATTTTTATATAAATGCTGTCTTTTGCATCATTAAAAACTGGCATTGCTTTTATAGGTTGGCAAAAAAAAGACAAGCCACAATACAAAATGCCAATTTGAAAAACTGATTGAATTGAGTTAGGTAGATAATAGGAATGTTTAATCTGAATAGACATCACTTAATAAGTTTGGTAACTATTTTTTCTCCAGCCCCATTTTTAATTACCAATAAATATATCCCAGAAGATAAAAAAGTCAAATTTTGGTCAACTTGATTTTGCCCTTCTACCAATAATTTCTTTTTAGAAAAAGTCAACTTGCCATTAATTTGGAATAATTCCAAACTTATCTCTTGAGCTTCTTTAGCAATAATCTGAATTATTGAATTGCTATTAATTGGATTAGGAAATACATTAACTTGTAGCGTTCCTGTATTAGACACTGGCCAATTAGGTTTAATTTGTTTGGGCAAATTTTGATCAATCCATATTAGCCTTTGTTCTAACCATAGTTTCAAATAGCTTATTTCTTCATTATAAGAATTTGGTATTGGATTAGGGTTAGGCCAAATATATTGGCCCAAAATAGGCCAACGTTTAAAATGCCTTTGTCTTGCTTCATCGGTCAACTGAACAATTGAATCAATTACTTGATTCAAATTTGCTGTTTTCAATACTGTGGTTCTTTGTTGAGACCATCGTTTATATAAATCTTTTACATAATTACTATCTGTAAACAGTTTTTCCCACCAAAACGGCACAAGACCGGCACCATCATTAGGACAGACATCATTAAATTGAAAAGCCCATCCATTTACATTACTTCCGTTACAATAATTTGCATTTCTAAATGATAAATCATAATCCCAAACAGGGCCAGCCTTGATTAAGGAATTTTTGCTATCTCTATCTTTATTAAAATAACTGCTTAGTCTATACCCATCAACATTTCTACTGATTTCATTGACAATAAAATAATCCATAAATGAATTCAAGTCTGCATATTTTCTTACGCCAATCAAAGGATCTTGAAAGTTGCTACTATTCAATGCCGCTTCAAAATCATCTACTTGCTTTTTAATATATGCTTTTTGTTGAGCCACAATATCAGTCTCTTTGGGATAAACATATGAGAAATGGGGAAAGTTTTTATTAGCTGACTTTAGTGCAGGAAAAGAAGAATACCATGCATTGGGTTGTTTGTCCAAACTAAAAATATATCCTCCAGTAAGTGCATCACCTTCAATATCAGTCTTCTTCATTTTTGTTACACCTACTCTTACGGGTTTAATCTTTTCCATTAAGACATAAATGCCTTTATAATCATTATCCAAAATAAGTTCTACATATCTACATCGCGCAGCATACCTTCCCAAGCTATTGCTGATACCATAAGCTAGTACGTTACGCATTAATGTTTTGTCAGTGTATGGCGCATACAATACCCAGTCGCTTTCAGAAGGCATACCCAATAGTGATTGGTTATTACTACTACCATCTAAAAGCCTAAGTTCAATACCGTATGATTTCATGGGAAACATCTGTGAAGACTGTCCCCTTATTTCAATACCAATTTTTCCATTGTAATGGTTAAAAGCATCAGACAAAGCATTTCTCTGCCCTGTACCATTGTAAATAATACCAAGGTCTGCAGTAATTTTTAGGTCATCCAATATGGTCTGTCCATTGGTCTGAATAACAACAATTGGTAAATTAGAGCTAGTTAATAAACTTGATTGTCCATACAAATTAAGAATGACAAGCACATGAAATACTAATAGCACAATTTTTTTATTATATGGAATATGCCAAGTCAATTGATTATTTTTTTCATGAAAAGATTCGGTTTAATGATGACCATATTATTGTTTTAATTGTACCTCTTACATATTCAACTGGATGTTTTTTAATATAACTGTTTTTGAACTCTCTTCCTAAGTGTACAACTAAATTAATATTAAAGTATGAAAAGTATATCCGTCTGCTTTTGAATTAGACCAACTAAAGTTCAGGATTTTTCAGTAAATTGATACCAATAAAGGTTTATGTGGTTGAAGTATCTCTATGTTTTTCTTGCAAGTGCTGCTGTAGATATTGTTCCCCTACCGCTACCACCTGCTTTTGTAGTAATGGTATTTCTTCAGATTCGTTTTCAATTAGAAGTATGGCCTGTTATTATCATTGGTGTGGCAGGTTCAGTATTGGGGAGGTATATGCTTACTTTATACATTCCAAAAGTTGCACATCATATTTTCAAACCTGACAAAAATGAAGACGTACAATACCTAGGAAAAAAACTCAAAGAAAAGGGTTGGAAAAGTCTGTTAGCTATTTTGAGTTATTCCCTTTTGCCATTACCTACTACACCTCTATTTATTGCTGGAGGTATGGCAAATATGAAACCCATGTCAATTATTCCCGCTTTTATAGTGGGCAAATTCACAAGTGATGCCTTAGCCGTATTCATGGGCAAATTTGCGGCTGAACACGCAAACGAAATTTGGGAAGGTGTGGTTTCCTGGCAATCTATTACAGGATTCCTTTTTGGACTATTTCTGGTAGCCGCATTCCTGTTTATAGACTGGCGAAGTCTTTTAAGAGACCATCGCTTAAGCATTAATTTAAAAATCTGGAAGTAGTTATAATTTCTTGACCAAGATGGGGTCTTCTGCAACACCTTCAATAATCATCTTATATCCTTCTGAAGAAAGATAAATGGTGACAGCTGGTCTAAACAAATTGGTAAATACGGTTCCAGTAGGATAGTCTTGTTTCCATACATCTTGATTCACCAATCTAAAAGAAGTAGTTCCATCATACCCTTTAAAGTTTCCATCAATATTTGATTCAACTACTTCTTGCAATTTATTTACCACAATCAATTTTTCAATGCCTTGTATTTTCATTTTATATTTCTTCCCTTCTTGGTATACCAATATTTCGGGGTTTGGATAAAGTGATTTTTGATTAATCTTATCGTTTAATTCATAAAAATGAAAATTAGCCGTTTTAATTAATCCACCTCTAGTTAAAGTGGGAATTAAGGGTTTAAAACTGGTAGTAGAGTCAACCAGTTTCATATTTGCGGTTATTTGAGCATTCAAAACCCCAGTTCCAATGAGTACAAATCCAAGCAAAAGTATTTTTTTCATATCCTATTTTTAGGCAAGGTAAAGATAAATTCAGCCCCCTGGTTCAAATTTGATTGAACCCAGATTTTACCCCCATGCATTTCTATAATTTTTTTACAAACAGCCAGACCTATTCCAGTTCCACTATAATCAGCAGCAGTATGTAATCTATTAAATAACTCAAAAACAACTTCATGGTATTGGGGCTCAATTCCAATGCCATTATCCTTTACGCTGATTTGCCATTCTTGATCAAGCTCAATTGCGCTAATCTTTATCACCAGTTTTTCAGCTCCACGGTATTTTATGGCGTTACCAATCAAATTCTGAAAAACCTGGTGCATTTTAAAATTCTTAGCTGATACAGTTGGCAGCTTTTCAATAACATAGCTAATATCAGCGTCCCCTTTTGTAATTTCAAACAATTGGGTAATATCTGAGACTACTTGATTCAGGTCAACTTCTGTGTATTCCTCTATCCCTTTTCCAGAACTACTGTATTCTAATAAGTCTCGAATCAGGTATTTCATCCTTTCGGCACCATTCACAGCAAAGTCAATGTATTTTTTAGAGGTGTAATCTATTTGACTACTAAATTTTTTCTCCAATAAATGCAAAAAACTTGTAACGGTTCTCAAAGGTTCCTGTAGATCGTGCGATGCAACAAAAGCAAATCTTTCTAATTCGGAATTCAATTGAGTCAAGGCTTCTGTTTTCTGCAAAAGGTCTTCATTAATTCTATTCAGTTCTAATTCATTCCTTTTGCGCAAAGTAATATCCTTGTCAACTCCAATATAACCTTTAAGCGATCCATTATTATCAAAAACAGGATACCCATTGGTTAAAAAACAAATTTCGGTACCATCTTTGTGAATATTCCAGTTTTCCAAATCAACAATATCCCATTTATTAGCAACAATATCTTGAAACAATAAGCCCACGCGTATTTTCTCATCATCCCGCATAAAATCAAATGGCGATTTGCCTATAATTTCTTCTGCTGAATATCCTAAATGATGTAAAATTTGATCGGAACAATAGGTATAGATTCCATAAGCGTCTACCTCCCAAATCCAATCTTGGGAGCTCATTAGAATTTTATTTAGCCTGTCATTGGTGTCACTCAGCGCCAATGAGGCTTTTTTCTTGGCGGTAATATCTCTGTCTCTTATACACATCTCCGAGCCCACGAGACCGGAGCCTATCTC
>CAMFKK010000189.1 GCA_945957225.1 uncultured Sphingobacteriia bacterium
GGGTAGTCTTCCTTTGAATCCTGATGGGAATCCATCTATGAGTGCTGATCTGGCATTTAATACCAGCATTAGTTTTGTATGCAATACCAACCTACAACACTATTCAGGAGAATCCGGGGTTTCTTATTTGGGACAATTGCTCCTCATGTTATTTCAATTTATAAGTGCTGCTGCAGGAATGGCCATTTGTGCTGTTGTGTTTGTAGCTATTAAAGTAAAAACATCGGATAAACTGGGAAATTTCTATGATTTTTTTGTCAAATCCATTACTAGAATCCTTTTACCCATTTCCTTAGTTATTGCCATTTTGCTATTGTTGAATGGCACTCCCATGACTTTTAAAGGCAAGGACCAATTTATATCTATGCAAGGTGATACAGTACATGTAAGCCGTGGTCCTGCAGCAGCTATGATAGCCATCAAACAAGTGGGCACCAATGGAGGCGGTTTTTTTGGAGTCAACTCAGCTCACCCACTTGAAAATCCCAATTACTTTACCAACATTATAGAAAATATTTCCATTGTGCTCATTCCCATTGCCATGATTTTTGCATTGGGATACATGATTCAACGCAAACGGTTTGCATGGATGATTTTTGGCGTAATGACGCTGGGTTTCTTACTATTGGCAATACCTGCAGTATATTTTGAAATGAAGGGTAACCCTGCTATTTCCCAAATGGGGATAGACCAATCCATGGGCAGTATGGAGGGTAAAGAAGTAAGATTTGGATCTGCAGCATCCGCATTTTGGGGTATTTCAACTACCGTTACTTCTAATGGCTCTGTGAATGCCATGCATGATAGTTTTACCCCTTTAACTGGCATGTTTGCATTGTTGGGGATGATGGTTAATTCCTTTTATGGAGGAGTTGGAGTAGGATTTTTAAATTTCTATGTCTTCATCATTATTGCGGTATTTATTAGTGGTTTAATGGTGGGAAGAACCCCAGAGTTTATGGGAAAAAAAATAGAGGCAAAGGAAATGAAAATTGCAGCCATTATTGCCCTGCTGCACCCTTTTTTAATTTTAGTATCCACCGCATTATCCAGTTGGCTTTTTGCGCAACATCCAGATACTTATGCGGGTTGGTTAAATAATCCTGGAAGCCATGGTTTTACTGAAATGCTATACGAATACACTTCATCTTCCGCCAATAATGGAAGTGGATTTGAAGGATTGGGTGACAATAATCCCTGGTGGAATATTAGTACAGGTATTGTGATGCTTTTGGCAAGGTTTCTACCTATCATTGGACCTGTTGCAATTGCAGGGATTCTTGCCTCAAAAAAACATATCCCCGAATCTGCGGGTACGCTAAAAACCGATACTGGCACATTTGGACTCATGATTTTTGCTGTCATTTTTATCATTGCAGCCCTTTCCTTTTTTCCAGCACTAACCCTTGGTCCTATTGCTGAATTCTTTAGTCAACACCAATAGTTATTTGAACAATTAAAAATTGAACTATGTCTCATACAAAAAACAAACTCTTTGAACCATCATTGGTGAAAACAGCTTTGAAACATTCTTTTATCAAATTGCATCCCAAATACATGTTCCGTAATCCGGTAATGTTTACCGTTGAAATTGGAACAGCTATCATGTTTGGAGTATGTATTTGGATTTTTCTTGGCGAAAAAAATCAGGGTTCAATTGCCTATAATTTGATTGTTACGTCTGTACTATTCCTAACGCTCCTTTTTGCCAATTTTGCTGAAGCCATAGCAGAGGCAAGGGGCAAGGCTCAAGCCAATAGTTTGAGAAAAACAAGAGAAGAAACACCAGCAAAATTGATACAAACAGTTGGGGAAATGTTTGTGAATGAAATAAAAACAGTCCCTTCTAGTCAACTAAGAAAAGGTGATCTTTTTCTTTGTGTAAAGGGAGACACAATTCCCATGGATGGAGAAATTGTAAAGGGTATTGCAACTATTGACGAAAGCGCTATAACTGGAGAATCAGCACCTGTGATCAGGGAGGCCGGAGGAGACAAAAGTTCCGTAACTGGAGGTACCAAAGTGCTAAGCGATATGATTGAAGTAAGAGTAACAACCGATCCAGGAGAAAGTTTCTTAGACAAGATGATTGCACTTGTAGAGGGGGCAAGCAGACAAAAAACACCCAATGAAATTGCATTAACCATTCTATTGGCAGGCTTTACACTGGTGTTTATCATTGTTAGCGTAACCTTGAAACCATTTGGAGATTATGCCAATACACCTATTACCATTGCCGCATTCATTTCTTTATTTGTTTGCTTAATACCTACAACAATTGGTGGATTACTAAGTGCTATTGGTATTGCGGGTATGGATAGAGCATTAAGAGCAAATGTGATTACAAAAAGTGGTAAAGCAGTTGAAACTGCAGGGGATATTGATACTCTTTTATTAGATAAAACTGGCACTATCACCATAGGCAATAGAAAAGCAACTCATTTTTATCCATCTCCAGGAGTTGATGATCATCAATTCATTGAAACATGTGTTATTGCTTCATTAGCGGATGAAACCCCAGAAGGAAAATCAATTATTGAACTTGCTCAACTAAATGTCTCAAATTTCAACAAAAGTTCTTACCGCTTTATTTCATTCTCAGCTGAAACAAGAAGCAGTGGTGCTGATTTAGAAGATGGAACAAGAATTCGTAAAGGAGCTTTTGATGCTATTGGAAAACTAGTAACAAAAGCTGGAAACCATGTTCCAGATGAGAGCATCATGGATATAAATAGAATATCTTCTAATGGCGGCACACCATTAGTTGTTTCAAAAAACGATTCAGTTCTTGGTGTGATTGAACTACAAGACGTGATCAAACCAGGCATACAAGAAAGGTTTGAACGCTTGAGAAAAATGGGTGTAAAAACCGTTATGGTAACAGGTGACAACCCTTTAACTGCAAAATATATTGCTGAAAAAGCTGGTGTAGATGACTTTATTGCAGAAGCCAAACCTGAGGACAAGATGAATTATATTAAAGCAGAACAACAATCAGGCAAATTGGTAGCTATGATGGGTGATGGAACCAATGATGCTCCTGCTTTGGCACAGGCCGATGTTGGGGTGGCTATGAACAGTGGTACACAAGCAGCTAAAGAAGCAGGTAATATGGTTGATCTTGACAACGATCCTACCAAACTGATTGAAATTGTTGAAATAGGCAAGCAGTTATTGATGACAAGGGGTACACTAACTACATTTTCCATTGCTAACGATGTTGCTAAGTATTTTGCTATAGTGCCTGCCTTATTTATTACATCAGTACCCGTATTGCAACAATTGAATATCATGCAATTGCATAGTCCTGAAAGTGCCATCCTGTCGGCAGTAATATTCAATGCCATTATCATTCCCTTATTGATCCCATTGGCCTTAAAAGGTGTTGCTTACAAACCAATTGGAGCAAGTGCACTTCTTAGAAGGAACCTTTTAATCTATGGCTTAGGAGGCATTTTGGTTCCGTTTATTGGCATCAAATTAATTGACCTATTGGTATCCATCTGGTTTTAAAACATAAAATATTCAAAATGAAACAGTATTTATTTCCGGCTTTAAAAATGACTTTGGCTTCTATCATAGTTTGTGTGGTGCTATATACACTATTAATCTTAGGCATAGCTCAACTGGTTCCAGGAAAAGGTGAAGGTCAAGTAGTCTCACAGAATGGCATTGTTAAAGGATACCAATTAGAAGGACAGTCTTTTACACAGGACAATTATTTTCAAGGAAGACCTTCTGCTGCAGGATATAATGCCGCAGGATCATCTGGAAGTAACAAAGGACCTAGTAATCCTGAATATTTACAAGTAGTGAAAGACAGGATTGATAGTTTTTTGGTCCATAATCCTCAAATTAAAAGAGTTGATATTCCTGCTGAATTGGTTACTGCATCTGGAAGCGGACTTGACCCACATATTTCAACCAAATCCGCTATGATTCAAGTGCCCAGAATTGCCAAAAGTAGAAATCTCACAACAGAAAAAATTAACCATCTCATAGATATCACCAAAGAAAAACCACTACTTGGCTTCTTTGGTACAGAAACAGTTTCAGTGCTGGCGTTGAATTTGGCATTGGATAATCTCAAATAAAAAATTATGAAATTTAGTATCACCACTGGCATATTCCTTTTGGCATACACATTCTCTGTTGCTCAAATTGACAGTACAAAGTCAGCAACTATGTTTAGTTTTTCAGCTGACGCATATTACCGCTATGATTTAAACAATCCATCTGGCAAAACAAATAATTTAACCAGTTTTACCAACTCAAATAACTCTTTTGAATTGGGCATGGCTTCTATAAAAGCAGAACATAGTATAGGCAAAGTTTCAGGTACCCTAGATTTGGGATTTGGAAGAAGGGCCAATGAATTTTCTTATAATGACGCCAATAGCCTAGCATCGGTAAAACAACTATTCTTAACATATGCTCCAAATTCCCATATTAAATTTACAATGGGAAAATTTGCCACTCATATTGGATATGAAATGGTAGATGCCCAACTCAATCGTAACTATAGTATGAGCTATGGATTTTCCTATGGCCCCTTTTTTCATACTGGCGTCAAAGCTGATATTGGTTTAGGGGGCAATACCAATTTTATGATAGGTGTAGCCAACCCAACTGATTTTAGCACTACCATATCAAGTACAAAAGTTATGATTGCACAATTAAGTACTGCCAACAAAAGCAATCATTTAAAAGCATATTTGAATTACCAGGGTGGTTCCGGTTTGAGTCAATTAGATTTGGTTTTCAACGCCTATTTGAGCAAACAATTTAACCTGGCTTATAATTTTTCACATAGAACAGATAAAACAAACACAGGAACAAAAAAATGGACCAGCAATGCCTTGTATGTAAACTATGATCCTCTTGAATCTTTTGGTTTAACATTAAGAACGGAATACTTTAATGACAAAGAAAATCTGGCAGGGTTGAACTCAGGAATATTTCAAGCTACAACTTCAGGAAATATTAGAGTTAACAACTTAACGCTGATTCCAGAAATTAGATGGGAAAAATCTAACAATCCAATATTTGAAAAATCAGGGGGGCAAACATCGCAATCTACTACTAGCTTTATTCTTGCAGCAGTATACCATTTTTAAGAAAACGATTGAACAATTTTTAAATATGGCTGAAACAATTAACCAAGACGTTGACCAATTTCTAAACTTGATTCGAAAATCAAAGAAAGGAAAACTGAAAATTTACATTGGCATGAGTGCTGGTGTGGGTAAAACATATAGGATGTTGCAAGAAGCCCATTCCTTATTAAGAAATGGTATAGATATTAAGATTGGATATATTGAAACCCATTTGAGAAAAGAAACACATGAATTGTTAACAGGTCTACCAGAAATACCAAGAAGAAAGTTATTTTATAAAGGGAAAGAATTGGAAGAAATGGATACTCAAACCATTATCAATTTACACCCAGATGTGGTAATAGTAGATGAATTAGCACATAGTAATACAGAAGGAAGTAAAAATGAAAAAAGGTGGCAAGACGTAATGGAAATACTTGATGCTGGGATAAATGCTGTCTCTTATACACATCTCCGAGCCCACGAGACCGG
>CAMFKK010000190.1 GCA_945957225.1 uncultured Sphingobacteriia bacterium
GCCATCCACATTACGCGCGGCACGTCCTGCTGTTTGCGTAAGCGATTTTTCATTGCGCAAGAATCCTTCTTTGTCTGCGTCTAAAATGGCTACTAGTGAAACTTCTGGAAGATCCAATCCTTCTCTTAATAAGTTCACACCCACCAATACATCAATCTCACCCAAACGCAATTGTCTTAAAATTTCAACGCGCTCTAAAGTATCTACATCACTGTGAATGTATTTAGACTTGATATTAATGCGTGCCAGGTATTTGTCCATTTCTTCCGCCATTCTTTTGGTGAGCGTGGTCACTAAAATGCGATCTCCTTTTTTCACAGTCTTGTCAATCTCATCCAACAAGTCATCAATCTGATTGGCGCTTGGTCTTATTTGAATAGGTGGATCCAGTAGACCTGTTGGTCTTACTACTTGCTCCACTACCACACCACCGGTTTTTTCCAATTCATAATCGCCGGGTGTGGCGCTTACAAAAATGGTTTGTCCAGTGAGGGCTTCAAATTCATTAAAGTTCAGGGGTCTGTTGTCCATGGCCGATGGTAGTCTAAATCCATATTCTACCAGCACCAATTTTCTACTTCTATCACCACCATACATACCCGCCACCTGTGGAATGGTCTGATGACTTTCATCCACCACCAACAAAAAGTCTTTGGGAAAATAATCCAACAAACAGAAGGGACGGGTGCCTGGCTTACGCCGATCAAAAAATCTGGAATAGTTTTCAATACCATTGCAATAACCCAGTTCCCGAATCATTTCAATATCATATTCTACCCGTTCTTTGAGTCTTTGCGCTTCAATAAACTTGCCCGTGCTTTTAAAATATTCTACCTGGGCCATCATCTCGTCTTGGATCTCATGCATCACTTGTAAGATCATTTCCTTTGGCGCCAAATACAAGGTGGCAGGAAAAATAGCTGCCGTGTCCATAACCCCAATGCGTTTGCTATTGGCGGTATCAATACTTTCTATTTCTTCAATCTCGTCTCCAAAAAAAGTAACGCGATAACCAAAGTCTACATAAGGTAGGTTAATGTCTACGGTATCGCCCTTGACCCTAAAGGTTCCTCTTCCAAACTCACCCTGTGAGCGATTATACAAAGCATTTACAAGCGCGTGCAAGAAACCCTGTCTTGAAATCACTTGCCCCTTGTGGATGCGAATAATCCCATTCTCATATTCGGTAGGATTACCCATACCATAAATACAACTCACACTGGCCACCACAATAATATCTCTTCTTCCACTTAGTAATTGTGAAGTGGCTTGCAAGCGCAGTTTGTCTAATTCTTCATTAATGCTCAGGTCTTTTTCAATATAGACATCGCGCACGGGCATATAAGCCTCGGGCTGATAGTAATCATAGTAACTCACAAAATAACCCACCGCATTGTCCGGGAAGAATTGTTTGAACTCTCCATACAACTGTGCCACCAAGGTCTTGTTAAGTGTGAGCACCAAGGTTGGTCGCTGGGTATTTTGAATCAGGTTGGCAATGGTAAAAGTTTTACCACTACCTGTTACACCCAAGAGTGTTTGAAACTGCTCTCCATTGTTCACATTCTCTGTGAGCTGTTGAATGGCCAAGGGTTGGTCTCCAGCGGGTTCATATGGTGCGTGCAGTTTAAAGGGCATCTAGCTATATTGGACTGCTAAGTTAAACCTAATTTCCTGTTCTAAAAGGAAGCGCAGGCAAGCCGGCTTCATTCACCAAATTGGGTTGGGCGGTTTCATGCCAAGCAAATCTTACTTGAGTTGGTTGTTTTACAGTTGCAGCTTGTAAGACAACTTTCTTTCCTTCAATACTTGCAATGGCTTCAACAAAGACGCCATCGGCGCCAGCCAGACTAAACCAATTGGGTGCTTTTCCGTCTGTGGTTTTTAGACCAGCATCTGATTTAAAACTTAAAATGATTTTGTCTTCCTTGATGCGCATGGACTGATAAGCCGGACCACTATAGACTGTTTTCTTAAACCCATAATCCTTGGCCAAGGCTTGCAATGCCAATCTATGACCCACTTCCCATTTATAAGGCGGATGAATATCGCCTAGGTTATCAACCAAATCTGTGGTCACCACCATGCCAACTTTAGCAAGGTTCAAAGAAGCTGATTGGGCTTCCCAAAATTCAGGAAGCTTGTACACATCATGTGGCAATGGGTCTTTGCGTTTGCTGTATAAATGCGGTGCTATCTGTACATAGTAAACGGGCATTTTTGGATGAGCATACAAGTCTCTATAAGTATTCACCAATAATTCAAATTTAGCCGGATAGGTTGCGTGGTCATGAATATTCAAATCGGACTCTCCCTGATACCAAAGCATTCCCTTGATGGTGCCGGGCAACATGGGTTTGATCATGCTGTTAAACATTTGTCCAGGATGCACCCCATCCACTTTAAAATTGGGTCCTGTAACGGAATCTTTTAGGGTTGGAGAATTTTGATAGGCCCAGTCTGGTATCCATGGTTCAATTCTGGTACCGCCCCAAGAACTGCTGATGATTCCAATGGGTACGCCAGTTTTTGCTTCAATCTCTTTTGCAAAAAAGTAACCTATGGCCGATACATAATTCAGGACCGTATCACTGGCGTCAACCCAACCCACAGAGGGTAGATAGGGTTGTTTGGTATGCAGTCTTTCTACATAGAGATAGCGAATATTATTTGACTTGTTGTTATTGGCTTTTTCCATTTCCTGCAGATCCTCTCCTCTTTTGGGTAGGGCGTATCTTTTGATTTTTCGGTCATAAGTATATTCCATATTGGACTGACCAGAACATAGCCAAACATCACCCACCAAAATATTCTTTAACACAATACTGTCTTTGTTCTCTGCATAGACCACCAAATTTCTATTGGTAGTAGATGCTTTCAAGGGGTCCAAGAAAAGCTTCCATGCACCAGTATTATCCGCTTGAACGGTTTTGCGTTGGTTGGCAAAAGAAACGGTGACTGATTTTGCAGCGGGGGCGTTTCCCCAAATCACAACGGGTTGTTCACGCTGCAAAATCATATTGCTTGAAAAAGAAACGGGAAGGTTGAATTGGATATAATTATACAAGGGACAATTGGGTTGGGCCCTAAGTCCACTGATCACGGATGCAGCGTTTACTCTAGCGCCAGCTTCATTGGTATGGGTATGATCACCTGGAAAGAATTGCTTAACGGCTACATCGCCCATGGCGTCATATTTATCTGCCGTAATACTATTGAGGTCTATAAAATATGCACCCGCTTCTTGTGCTGCTTGCTTGGCCCATTTTCCATAGTCCTTATCACTACGCAAAACCTTACCCTCTCTAAATTCATTTCTTGGAATCATGGAACAAACAATGGGTGTGGCTCCTTTTGCCTTTGCTTCTTTGATAAATTTCTTCACATACCAACCATAACTATGCACCACTTCAATGGTACCATCGGCCCAAGTAAGGGAAACAGAATCTTCAGTGACACCTTTTAACACGCCGCGATATCCCGCTTTGGAAGTATCCGGTTTAGAACCCTCGTTATGTCCAAATTGCATCATCACATAATCGCCTTTTTTCAAAGTAGACAAGACTTTCTCCCAATGCTGTTCTTTGATAAAAGTGCGGGTGCTTCTTCCCGCCATGGCTTGATTACTCACCGCAATTTTGCTACTGTCTAGAAACTCGCTGATCAAAGTTCCCCATCCCCATTGACCATTGGTCATACTATTTCGCACGGTGCTATCGCCTATAATATAGAGCGTAGGTCTATCATCTTTTAGAGCGGTAAATGCCATTAATAAAAAACTGAAACCGATGATTGCAAAAACCTGTTGTTGCTTTTTCATGATAATATAGTTTTCCCTTGTATTCTATTTACTATTTCCAGTACGCTAATATTTGAAGAAAATAAATCTGTCAACTATTTTAAGTAGGGACTATTTGAAAAAAATAAAGGCAATCCTAAGATCACCTTTATTTGAATACCCTACGCTTGCTTGTAGAACTATTTAAATGGTAAATACCAGTTTTTTCTATCCAGCAATTTTGTTCTTGCTGCTGCTGCACCTGGATTACCGTCTTTGCTCAATTTATTAAACACTGCATTGGCCAAAATAGCTGGGTCATTTCTCCTGATAGAAATACGCACCAGATCAGACCAACGGTGACCTTCATAAGCCAATTCCAAAGCACCTTCATTGAGTAAGTTACTTTCAATTGAAAGGGTACTATCTCCAACAATGGCTGCCGGGTTCACCCTTGCACAACCACGGATCCCCGCATTTCTATACCAGTCTCCACGATACCTAGGTGTTTCACCATTCCTTGCGTCAAAATTATAAGGATAAGGTTCGCTTAAGGTGTTCATGATATTGGTCACGTCTCTTCCGGTAACACCAGGTGTTGGATCAAATGTGGTGCTGATTCCTTGGTTTAACAAAGCCGCTGCCAATTTTCTTTTGCCATCTCTATTGGCTGCTTCTGCAAAATGCAAATGCACATTTGATACCCTGTTCAAGAACCATTGTCCCGGTTTTTGTAAAGGATTGGTTGGAATAAAGCTTGTGGCGTCTAAATAATTGTAGAGGTATTTCACAATTACTGGTTGACCATTCAAGGTTCTATAAGTAAAATTACCACGGGCATCAAACGGAAATCCATTGGCTTGGGTTTGGCTATTCCATTTGTCCATGGCTTCTTTAGAGGGTTTGAGTAAATAAGACCCACCAGAATTAGAGAACATATTTACAAAAGGATTTTCTGGAGCAAAATTGCTGTTAAAGGGCAATACCCATAACCATTGTTGCATCCAGAGATTGTCTTGGCCTCGTGCAAACATAGAGCGCCATCCTTGGGTATTGTTATCTATCAATGAACCTTGGTCAGATTCTTTAAAACGAATATAACCCACACACAAATCTCTATTATCTGCAACCGAAGCAAAAGCCTGTCTTGATTGTTGATAGTATTGATCACCACCTATATTGTACAAGCCATTGGCATTGTCTGCATCATAGCCATTTAATACTGGCTCCATAATGCTTCTATAATAAGTGGCGGCTTTATTGTAATTTCCCTTCCACAAATTCAAATCGCCCAACAGGGCAAATTTGTCAATAAAGAATCTACGGGTATTTGAACCATCCACGTTGGTTACCAAACCAGTATTAATAGATGCACCCATTGGATAAGGTCTGGTAAAAGGAAGGGTGCTGGTAAAATTCACCAAACTGTCTAGCAATTGATCAAAAGTTACCACCGGATAATTGGCAACGTCTTTTGCAGAAGCCAAGGTCTCCAAAGGATTGGTCACATAACGCACTTGGTCTCCCCAGTGAATGCCCAATTGCAAATAGATCCAAGAACGGAGTGCTCCAATATCAGAATAACGTTGGTCAAATTCACCCTGTTTAATCTTGTTGTCTGCCAACATGATTTTTAAGTTTTTCAACACGTCATTACAACTATTGATGACAGTATAAAAAGGCGTTGGATCAGCGTAAGGATTATTAGCGGTGACTGTATGCTGGTTAATCTCACGCATAAACGCATCTGCATTATCCGTTACCTGCATTAGGTC
>CAMFKK010000191.1 GCA_945957225.1 uncultured Sphingobacteriia bacterium
CATGTGCAACAAACCTATGTTACTGATGAGAATTACAACGCTTATTTGATTTCAGGATTTTTCTCAGCAGCATGTATTGGCGCTTGTTTGCTTTTATTTCAATACAGTACCCAAAGGTTACAATTTGCCTGGAAGCATTTGATAGCAGGGGTTTTGATAGGGATTCCCAATTATTTTTCAATCTGGTGTCTGGTCCGGTTTCTTAAAAACAGTCCTTGGCAAAGTAGTGCCAGCTTTCCTGTGAACAATATGGGTATTGTCTTATTTAGTTCTGTTGTAGCTTGGCTGCTATTTAAAGAGCGTTTGAGTAAGATCAATTGGTTGGGTGTAGCATTGTCACTACTAGCCATTTATCTCATAGCATTCGGGAACAAATAATAAAGATGGCAGACGTTTATCAAACAATAGAAAAAACTGCATTTGCCGAGTTTAAAGACCGGGGAAGTAAGTTTATTGCCTATGCCTATCCCATTCAAAATGTGGATGATTTTAAAACCTGTTTACAATTATTAAAGAAAGAACACCCCAAAGCGGTGCACCATTGTTTTGCGTATAGATTGGGATTAGATGGAAATAATTTTAGGGTGAGCGATGATGGAGAACCCAGTGGTTCTGCGGGTAGACCCATACTTGGACAAATTGATAGTAAGCAATTGACTAATACCGCAGTAATTGTGGTGCGATATTTTGGGGGAACTCTTTTGGGTGTGCCTGGATTGATCAATGCCTATAAAACTGCCACGGTAATGGCTTTGCAATTGGTTCCCATTGTAGAGAAATCCATTGAGATTAATTATGAATTACAGTGTAATTACACCCACTTAAATGAAGTGATGACCATTTGCAAACAATTTGGTTGTACGGTGCTAGGTCAGGAACAACAATTGTTTTGTTTGTTACGAGTAGGTATTCCTAAAGCCAGGTTGGATGAAGTATTGTTTAAACTCAATGACATGCACCATGTAGACATAAAGCATTTACCTTAAGCCTTTCCTACCAATTGGTAAATAAATGTTCCTACAATTTCTTTGATGGTGTATTTCCAGTTTTCTAATAAATCTATTTTGGGGACCCACCATTCGTAAAATGACTTCTCTTCATCAAATTCAAAATAATTGCAAGGATAGGGTTGAATGAGCAGTCCTGCTCTTTGGAATAAGCGAATTGACCTTGGCATATGTACAGCAGATGTAATCAAGACATGAGGACCTTTTAATGCTAGGCTATCTAGTATTCTTTTACTAAACACCGCATTTTCATAGGTATTTCTTGAATTAGATTCTAAAATGATATCTGCCACATTGATACCATTTTTAATCATTTCTTCTGAAAGAAATTTTGTTTCTGGTGGTTGGTTGTTGAAAGTGCCATTTCCACCACTAATCAATATTTTTTTGATGATACCTTGATGATATAATTGAACAGTCTCAATAAATCGGTCAGAGGACTCAGTAAAGAATCCTTTCTGGTGCTTGTCATATCCAGATAGTCCGCCTAATAAAATCCCCACCTGAAATTGCTGATGCTTTGTTAACTCAACAGGTTTTGACTGATACCACAAAACAAAATTGTGATAGATAAAAGGATTGCTGAATAGTAATGCAATGCTTATAAAAGCAATTTTTATTCTCCTCTTACTGCTTGGCTTTTTGCTTATAAAATACCAAGCCAATAATAACATTAGCCAAACAAAAGGTGCTAGAAACAAAAAGAAGACCTTGGATAACAAAAACATATAATTATTTAAATCTTGGGCTAACTTTCAAGTCTTTACTTCCTGCTATATGTTGGTAAAATCCTTCTCCGCTTTTTACACCCAGTTTACCTGCTGCAACCATATTGACTAAAAGAGGACAGGGCGCATATTTGGGGTTTCCATAGCCATGGTAGAGGGTGTTTAAAATACTCAAGCATACATCAAGTCCAATAAAATCTGCTAGCTGCAAAGGTCCCATGGGGTGGGCCATTCCTAATTTCATGATGGTGTCAATGGATTCCACCCCTGCAATACCCTCATACAAAGAATAAATGGCTTCATTGATCATGGGCATCAAAATCTTATTGGCAATAAAACCAGGAAAATCATTGACCACACAGGGAACCTTACCCAAGTTTTTGCTCAAGGCAACAATTTGTTCTGTTACTGCTGCATCTGTTGCATAGCCATTGATGATTTCTACCAATTTCATGACAGGAACAGGGTTCATAAAGTGCATACCAATCACCAATTGAGGGCGTTGGGTTGCAGCTGCTATTTTAGTAATAGAGATGGAAGAGGTATTACTAGCTAAAATGCAGTCTTTGGGTGCAAATGCATCTAATTGTTGAAAGATTTTCAATTTCAATGCTTCATTCTCAGTGGCAGCTTCTACTACCAAACTAGCATTGGCTACGCCGGCTTCAACTGAGTCGTGCATACTCAGATTAGCAAGGGTTGCCGTTTTATCGGCCTCCGAAATGCTGCCTTTAGCTATTTGCCTGTCTAAATTTTTGGTAATTGTCTGTAAGGCTTTTTCTAATTGAGCTTTATTTACGTCTACCAAGGATACTTTAAATCCCTGTTGGGCAAAAACGTGTGCTATACCATTACCCATGGTTCCAGCGCCTATTACGCTAATCTCTTGTTGCTCCATAAAATTGATTGTATTGGGCTAAGTTAAACCTATTTCTTACTCTTGAAATCGCCCCTTTTCCAGGCCTTAATAAAGTCTGCCCAAGCGGCAGGATTTAAGATATTCATAGGTGGCACTTGTCCGTTATAATAGTATTTATTGGCCTGTTGGCGCATTTGGAAGTTGATGGCTTCTCTACCATCGGCCGGCAGGCTAGATAGCAAAACCCTTCTTTGTGACTCGTCAACATTTTTTCTGGCTATCTCATAGAGATCATCAGGAACCCTATTGTTTACAAAATCTCTTTCAAACTGTTCCCTGGTAGGTCTAGGTTTCAAAATGGTGGCAGGTAAATACACAGTATCTGTTACCAATAATTGAATCCAGGTATATTGGTTGCCATTTAAATTTTTTGGAATGCTGATGGTATAATTTTTAAAACCAATACAGGAAAAAGTGATTCTATCTCCTTTTAATACCGCAATTGAGAATACCCCATCAGGACTAGTAATGGTACCCCTTCCTTTGCCTTCCACAATAATACTAGCTGATCCAATACCCCTAAGGCTGTCTGCGGTCATGACCACCCCATTAAATTGAACCACGGAGTCCCTATAAGGATTCCCTTCCGTAGTTTCCTGTGCCTGAACTTCTGTAACAAGCAGGGTAAGCAGCAATAAGGTGAAAAAGGGTAGCAGTTTCTTCATCGTGTCAAAAATACAAAGCGTTTTTTACTATTGGGGAAACGTTTGGTCTTTATTTAAACAAAAGGATTTGCAACAAAGTAAGGCCGCCATCTGTTAACTTTGCGCCTAAATTCCTTTTTTAACAAAAACTTTCGTGATGACAGAAGCAGCCATTTTACAGGCATTGAGTAATGTGCAGGAGCCCGATTTGGGCAAGGATCTGGTTACTTTGAATATGATTAAGGATATTGCCATTGATGGAAATAAAGTAAGTTTCACCATTATTTTGACCACTCCGGCCTGTCCTATGAAGGATATGATGCGTACCGCAAGTGAAAACGCCATCAAAATCTTGGTGAACAAAGAAGCCCAAATAACCGTGAATTTTACTTCTAATACCTCCAGCATTCGCAAGGATAATAAAGAAGTATTGGGTGCTGTAAAGAACATTATAGCCGTTGTAAGTGGAAAAGGCGGGGTAGGCAAAAGTACCGTTTCTGCTAATTTGGCTTTGGCCTTGGCAGAAGGTGGTGCCACTGTCGGTTTAATGGACGCGGATATTTATGGACCAAGTGTACCCATTATGTTTGGTGTAAGGGGTGAGCGCCCTTTGATGAAGGAAAAAGACGGAAAGGGTATGATTATACCTCTAAATAAACATGGGATCAGCCTCATGAGTATTGGTTTATTGGTGGATGAAAAGAACGCTGTTGTTTGGCGCGGTCCCATGGCAAGCTCAGCAATTCGCCAATTTGTAACCGATGTTGACTGGGGAGAATTGGATTATTTGGTCATTGATATGCCTCCTGGAACTGGTGATATTCATTTGACTTTAATGCAAACCGTTCCCGTTACAGGCGTTGTCATTGTGACTACCCCGCAGAACGTGGCGTTGGCCGATGCCAAAAAAGGCATAGCCATGTTTGGACAGGCACAGATTAATGTACCCATTATTGGTCTTGTAGAGAATATGGCATATTTCACTCCTGCAGAATTGCCTGATAATAAATATTACTTATTTGGAAAAGAGGGTGGAAAGCGTTTGGCCGAAGAATACGATTTGGCATTTCTTGGACAGATTCCTTTGATTCAATCTATTAGAGAGGGTGGTGATGCTGGTGTACCTGCCATGGCCGGCGCAGAAGAATTGACCAAAAAAGCGTTCCGCAATTTTACAGCTGCGGCGGTAAGGAATATTGCCATGCGTAATGCCAATATGCCCAAGACAGAATTGATAGCTGTTACAGAATAAATAACGCAGAATTTATTTTTGAAGCTCCATTCAATAAAATGAATGGAGTTTTTTTTTCTAACTTGTGTCTATGTACAATATACCTTATTTTAAAGCATCTGAAGATGCGGAAGTGATGGCTTTTATGAAAGCTCATCCCTTTGTAACCATTTGTGGAATAGATAAGAACAATTTACCGGTTGCAACCCATGTGCCAGTTTTAATCATTGAAAGAGAAGGTAAATATTTCTTACAAGCCCATATTATGCGCAAACAGGATCATCACTTAGCGTTTGAAAATAATCCCAATGTATTGGTGATATTTCAAGGGGCTAATGCCTATATAAGTTCCAGCTGGTATGACCAAGACCAAAGAGGGAGTACCTGGAATTATCAAGCGGTACACGCAAAAGGGGAGCTAAGATTTTTAACTGATTTGGAATTATTTGAATTGCTTTCAAACCTAACTGCGCATTTTGAGAAAGACCCAGAATCGCCGTCACAGGTGAAAAATCAGACAAGTGATTATATGCAAACAAATATGAAAGCAATTGTAGCTATAGAAATTGAAATTAAAGACTTGCAACATGTTTTTAAGATGAGTCAGAATAGAAATAAAAAAAGTTATCATAATATCATTGAAGAACTAGAAAAAGGAGATTTGGCCTCTATTATTGTAGCACAGGAAATGAAAAAAAATCCACCCCAAATAACAGATTAATGTATAGGTTAATTGTATGCATGTTTTTAGTAGGTGTTTCTTGTATGTCTAGTAAAGTGCCCCATAGTACCCCATTTGATGAAGCCGCCTTTGATAAACAAGGCCACCGTGGTTGCAGGGGATTAATGCCAGAGAATACATTACCCGCAATGTATAAAGCCATTGATTTAGGCGTAACTACTTTGGAAATGGATGCAAGTATTAGTAAGGATCACCAGGTATTCCTAAGTCATGAGCCATTTTTTAATCATGAAATTAGTCTTCAGCCAAATGGAAAACCTATTGAAGCAGCACAAGAG
>CAMFKK010000192.1 GCA_945957225.1 uncultured Sphingobacteriia bacterium
AGTCCTAGAAGTATAGGTCTTTTGCTTGTATCCATTACAAACTATGTATACATCCTTATTTATTTTTCTTCTTTCATAAAGCCTATTGATAATATCTAGGTCATAAGCATGAGAAGTCTCAAGATGAATGCCATGCTTCAAAGCTTCTTCTACTATAAAAGAGAAATGAGAACTTTTGGTACAATAGCAATAAAAATACTGCCCTTCATACTTGTGCTTCTTGAATGCATTGGCAAACAAGTTTTTTGCCTTGTTAATCTGCATTCCAATCTTTGGTAGATAGGTAAGCTTTAAAGGCGTTCCATGCTTGTTGATCAAAGAGATCAGGTCTAAACCGTTAAATTCTAGGTAACCATCATCATTTTGATCAAATCCTTCCTGGGGAAAATGGAAGGTTTGTTTTACAAGCGAGGTGTAAGTGTTGTTCATTAGCTAGTTTAGAGTTATACTGTTGGCAGAACAATTTTTTGCAGTGCAAAACTAACAGTTTTAACGCTTGGTTGCACAAAAAAAAGCCGGAAGGATTGGTTCCTTCCGGCTTCTACCTATTTTAAACTGGAATTACTTTACTTGAGCAACCAAAGCTTTAAAGCTTTCTGGCTCGTTCATGGCTAAATCAGCCAAAACCTTACGGTTCAAATCAATTCCTTTTACACTTAATTTATTGATAAACTGGCTGTAAGTCATACCTTCTTCTCTTACTGCTGCATTGATACGAGCAATCCATCCTTGACGGTATTCACGCTTTTTCAGTTTACGACCTACATCGCTATAAGTCAAACCTTTTTCAACAATATTTTTGGCTACGGTATAAACGTTTTTACGCTTACCATAAAAACCTTTTGCTTGGTCAAGGATTTTTTTCCTTCTAGCCCTAGATGCTACTGCATTTTTTGAACGTGGCATAGTATTTTGTTTTGAAGCTTGCCATTAAATGGATACAAGCTGTGTTTTAAAATGATGGTTACTGGAGGTCTTTGAAAGATTATCCTTTTAAACGCAATAAACGTAGAACGAAGTCTTTGTTTGGAGCACTTACCAAACCTTTCTTGTTCAAAGCTCTTTTGCGTTTTTTAGATTTCTTAGTCAAGATGTGACGTTTGAAAGCTTTTTGGAAAGTGATCTCTCCGGTACCTGTCACCTTAAAGCGTTTTTTAGCGCTGCTGTTGGTTTTTACCTTTGGCATGTTAAATAATCTTATTGAGATTACACCCTGCTGGCGGTCTAACACAGGTTAGACACTTGTTGAGCCCTACGGGAAATGTCCGATTTTTTTTCGGATGGCAAAGGTAAGGGAAAAATTGAAAAATGAGGAATGAAGAGTGAAAAAAAGTGAAAAGTGAAGATATAAGAGTGAAGAGATAAGAGTGAAGAGTGAAAAGTGAAGAGATAAGAGTGAAGCGTGAAGGTAGTAAGTCAACTGATAACTAATTGATTAATAAGAGTTTAAACTAAGAAAGCGGCAAAAAAGCCGCTTTCTTATAGTATGAATTATCTAAATTAAGCCTTCTTTTTACCGGTTTTTGGCGTAAAAATGGCAAACATTCTTTTCCCTTCTAATTTAGGCATGCTTTCCAAACTGCCAGCTTCGGCCAATCTTTCTGCAAATTTCAAGAGCAATAATTGTCCTCTATCTTGGAACATGATAGCACGTCCTTTGAACTGTACATAAGCTTTTACCTTATTACCGTCTTTTAAGAAATTTTCAGCGTGTTTGGCTTTAAAGTTGAAATCATGGTCATCTGTTCCAGGCGTAAAGCGAATTTCCTTCACCTCACTTTGCTTGGAATTGGCCTTCATTTCCTTTTCCTTCTTCTTCTTTTCGTAAAGGAATTTCTTATAATCAATCACCTTACAAACTGGCGGATCTGCCGTTGGAGATATTTCAACCAGGTCCAGTTCCTGTTCTTGGGCAATTTTCAGTGCCTCTGAAGTAGGATATACGCCAACTGTTACATTGTCGCCTACTAAACGAACTTGCATAACGCGAATCCTTTCATTGATACGATGTTCAGGCTCCGGTTGCCTGTTAAACCTGGGGTTAAATCTTCCTCCGCCTCTTGGTGGTAATGCCATTAAAACTTGTTTTGTGAATAATTGATTTCTTGTTAAAGATATAAATAAAGTAGACTATTCTGCAGATTTACGATTTTCTATTTCATCCTTGATCATTTCAACAAAAGCATCCACGGTTTGAACACCGGTATCTCCTTTGCCTTGACGTCTTACAGATAATTGATTTTCGGCCACTTCCTTCTCTCCTATTACAAGCATGTAAGGTACGCGCATCAATTCTGTATCTCGGATTTTTTTTCCTATTTTTTCATTCCTATCATCAAGTTCAACCCTAACACCTGCCTTTCTGAGTCTGGTTTCTACTGATTTTGCATAATCCATGAACTTATCACTAATAGGCAAAATTTTAACCTGCAGTGGTGCCAGCCAAACAGGGAACTTACCGGCATAGTGTTCTAATAAGAATCCAATAAATCTTTCGTGGGTACCCAAGGGTGCACGGTGAATGATTAATGGGATTTCCGCTTCATTTTCTTTATTGGTAAAGGAAAGATTAAAGCTTCTAGGTTGTGCAAAGTCCACTTGATTGGTAGCCAAGGTAAATTCTCTACCAATAGCACTCCAGATTTGAACGTCTATTTTGGGTCCGTAGAAGGCACCTTCGCCTTTAACTTCAACAAAAGGAACACCAGTTTCAATCAATACATTTCTAACCAATTCTTCGGTTTGCAACCAAAGCGCTGGTTCGTTAACATATTTCTGTCCTAATTTTTCAGGATCATGCAAACTAAGACGCATTACGTATTTCTCAATCCCAAAAATCTTGAAATACTTCAAGTACATATCGTTCACGGCTTTGAACTCTTGCATAAACTGCTCCTTAGAACAATAAATATGTGCATCGTTCATATGTAAACAACGTACGCGCATCAGTCCAAACAATTCTCCACTTTGCTCATAGCGATAGCAGGTACCATATTCTGCTATGCGATAAGGCATATCGCGATAGCTTTTGGGTTCTGCATCAAAAATCTTATGGTGGTGCGGACAGTTCATGGCTTTGAGATAGTATTTTTCGCCATCCATATCCATGGGTGGGAACATACTGTCTGCATAATAAGGTAGGTGACCGCTGGTTAGATATAGGTTTTCTTTAGCAATATGTGGTGTAACTACACGTTTATAACCGGCTTCTGTTTCAGTTTCTTTGGCTAATTTCTCTAATTCTTCAATAATCACTGTTCCGTTTGGCATCCAGAGAATCAAACCTTGACCAATATCATCGTTCATGGTATAAATACCCAATTCCTTACCCAATTTGCGGTGATCACGCTTCTTGGCCTCTTCCATCATGAGTAAATAAGCGTCCAATTCCGCTTTATTGGGAAAGGTTACACCATATACCCTTGTCAACATCTTGTTTTTCTCATCTCCCTTCCAATAAGCTCCAGAAATACTGGTTAACTTGATGGCTTTAATGGCTCCGGTTCCTGGAATATGTGGTCCTCTACAGAGGTCTGTGAACTGTCCTTGTGTATAAAAACTAATTTCTCCGTCTTGCAAACCCTGTAATAAATCTAATTTATACTCGTCTCCTTTATCTGCAAAATACTGGATAGCATCTTGCTTGGAAATGGATTTACGGATATAGGGATTGTTCTGTTTGGCAAGCTCATTCATTTTGCTTTCAATCTGTCTTAGGTCTTCTTCCGTCATTTGGCGGTCGCCTAAATCCATATCGTAATAAAATCCTCTTTCCAACGCTGGTCCTACCCAAAATTTTACACCTGGAAACAAAGTTTCAACCGCTTCTGCCATCAAGTGGGCCGATGAGTGCCAAAAAGTATTTTTACCATCAGCATCTTCCCAGGTCAATAATTGCAGGCTGGCATTGGCCGTTATCTCTCGAGAAGCATCCCAAACCTGTCCATTTACTTTTGCTGCCAAGACCTTCCTGGCCAAGCCTTCACTAATTGATTTGGCCACATCCATTGCAGAAATACCTGATTGGTATTCCCTAACGGCGCCATCTGGAAAAGAAATCTGTATCATGTATATTAAAATAGAGCTTAATTAATTGGGAGGCAAAGTTACAAAATTGCAGTCAGACTAATACAGCTCAATCTCATTATCTCTACCAAAGCTTTAACGGTTCTTTAGTAAGTTACCATAACTTGCGGGCGTAGTTTTGTCCCAATGAGATTGAATTTTACCCTTGTTTTCATTTTATTACTCTCTTTTAGCGCCCAATCACAGAAATTAACTGGGATTTGGAGGGGCTATTTTAGTGCTTCTAATGGTTTGTATCGTGGTGGTATAAAGGAAGAAATGTACAAATATGAGGTTCAGATTCGTCTCAACCAGGACAATTCTGTTGACGGAGTCACTTACTCCTACCAAACAACCATATTTTATGGTAAGGCAAGTGCACAGGGGATTTATAGCCCCCAAGCCAAATCACTTACCCTAAAAGAAACAGGTTTAATGGAATTGAAAATTGGAGACAAGAGCCAACCCTGTTTAATGACCTGTTATTTAGATTATTCAAAAATTGGAAAATTAGAAGTACTACAAGGAGAGTTTATCTCTGTAAATATTCGGGACAAGGGTGATTGCGGTGCCGGAAAAGTGTATTTAGAAAAAGTTCCAGTTTCAGATTTTCAGGCAGAAGATTTTTTGAAACAAAAGAAAGCATTAGATACAGTTAAGAAAAAAGCCATCCCAGTTGAACCTATTAAACCAGTTTTACCTGAGTCAAAGTCTGCCTTAGCCGCCAAACCAAATAGCAAACCCGCAAATACCACTAAACCAAGCACTAAGCCAGTTCCAAAAACAGGATCAACCCCTATTACTACCAACAAGCCCAATACAACTACAAATACAAACAAAATTCCAGTTTCTAAAGCCCCTGTAACCAACCCACCTGCTGCCAAGCAAGCAGCACCTGTTGCTAAAACCAAACCAGGGGCAGAAAATAATTTGGTGATTAAAAACCAAACCCCGCAAGCACCCGCTACTCTTGATAAAAAAACTACAACCGCCCCTCCTATCATATCTAAAGACACCATTCCATCAAAAGCCAAAGAGCCCATTATTAGTAAGGTTCCTGTACCAAAAGTTTTACTTGAAAGGGAAAATAATTTGGTCAAAACAATTCAAACTGATGAAGAATTGATACAGATAGATATGTATGACAATGGTACCATTGATCATGATAGCATTTCTGTATTTCATAACAACAAACAGGTCATTAAAAACGGAGGATTAAGCTATACTCCAATTAGCTTGAAAATTAAATGCTCCAAAGAAGATTCAAGACATGAATTGATTATGGTGGCTGAAAACCTTGGTGAGATTCCTCCCAATACCGCATTAATGGTTATCACAGCTGGCAGAAAACGCTATGAAGTCTTCTTGACTTCCACAGAAGTAAAAAATGCCAAAGTGGTGATTGAATACACCCCCAAAAACTAGAATTTTATATTCCAGGTAACCGATGGAATAATGGGGAATAATGACACTTGTTT
>CAMFKK010000193.1 GCA_945957225.1 uncultured Sphingobacteriia bacterium
CTACTGCATCGTTGGTTGAAGTATTGCTTACTGCTATTGATCGCAGTGTGGAGCCCATTTTGGTTTGACTTTTTTTACCCAATCCTAATTTTATATCAACGGTTCTAAATTTCTTTCTTTTTACGGCGTAATTTTAAAGACATACGCCATATATGCCAATTTCAAGAAGACAATTACTAAAACAAATTTTATTTGTTTCAGCTGGATCAACCATGATTCCTTCCTGCTTATTATTGCCACAATCAAGGGGAATAAAACTGAAACATATGTTGGTTACCACTGATCAAGAAATGGTCTTAGCGGCATTTGCTGATACATTGATTCCCAAAACTGAAACTGAGGGGGCTTTGGATGTTCAAGCTGACCTTTTTGTATGGAAAATCTTGGATGATTGTACCCCAAAAGAAGAACAAGAAAAGTTTTTAAAGGGCTTGAACGCTTTTTCAGCCGCATTTCAAAAGCAGTATCAACATTTTTTTAGTAATGCCGCAGTTTCTGAAAGGTTCACCTTTATGGAACAATTAGACATGAAAAAGGATTCGGAAGATCCATTGGTTGTTTTTTATAACAAAGCCAAGCAGCGATTAATTCAAGCCTATACAGGGTCGGCTTTTTTCATGACCAATATTCAAGTCTATGAACAAATTCCATCCAGATTTCATGGATGCGTATCCGTTATAAATCATCCATCTAAAAAATCTTAAATGGCCGAAAATTCTAATACAAATAAAGCAAAAAGAAGTTTTGACGCCATTGTGATTGGCTCAGGCATGAGTGGAGGTTGGGCTGCAAAAGAGTTTACAGAAAATGGATGGAACACACTTGTTTTAGAACGGGGTAGAGATGTGCAGCATTTAAAAGACTATCCCACTACCAATAAAATGCCTTGGGAATTTGAACATAGGGGGCAAATGCCACTTGAAATTACCCAGGCCAATCCAGTGATTAGTCGTTGTTATGCATTCAAAGAAGACGCTGCACATTTTTTTGTCAAAGACCAAGATCATCCTTACCAACAGGAACAACCCTTTGATTGGATTAGAGGATATCAAGTTGGTGGAAAGTCTATCATGTGGGCTAGGCAGACACAGCGCTGGAGCGATTTTGATTTTGATGGCCCAGCTAGGGATGGGTTTGCCGTGGATTGGCCCATTAGGTATAAAGATTTGGCTCCTTGGTATAGTCATGTTGAAAAGTTTGTTGGCATTTCTGGGAATAAAGATGGATTGGGTATTTTACCCGATGGTGAATTTTTACCTGCTTTGGAATTAACCTGTGTAGATCATTATTTTAAAGAAGTGCTCCAAAAAAATTATCAAAACAGACATTTAATCTATGGTAGGTGTGCTCATTTAACAGAGCCTACGGCGCTTCATTTAGAACAGGGTAGGGGTCAGTGTCAAAAAAGAAATCTATGCCAGCGTGGTTGTCCTTTTGGGGGTTATTTTAATAGTAATTCATCCACCCTGCCTTGGGCTGCCAAAACCGGAAAAATGACCCTTAGACCATTTTCGGTGGTGCATTCTATTATTTATGATGACCATAAAGGAAAAGCAACTGGAGTAAGGGTTATAGATAGTCATACCAAGGAAATGGTGGAATATTATGCTAAAGTGATTTTTGTTAATGCAGGAGCACTGAACACCAATTTAATCTTGCTTAATTCTACATCTTCTAGATTTCCCAATGGATTGGGAAATGACAATGGTTTATTGGGCAAATTCTTGGCTTTCCACAATTATCGGGCTAGGATTAACGCTATTCATGAAGGACATCTAGAAAGCACTACCGATGGGAGGTCACATACAAGTGCCTATTTACCAAGATTTAGAAATGTTGAAAAACAAGAAACAGATTTTTTAAGGGGATATGCTGCTGGTTTTTCCTCTTATAGGAGCCTCAATAGAAAAACACAGGGACTTGGAATGGAATTGAAAAAGCATTTAGCTGAAAAGGAATTGGGGCCATGGCGTGTTGGTTCTCATATGATGGGAGAAACCATTCCCAAAGCTAGCAATCAAGTTAGCTTACACAGTAGTTTAAAAGACGAATGGGGAATTCCACAATTAAATATTAGGGTTAGCTATGACGATAATGATGAGAAAATGGTCAAGGATTATTTAGAAGAAATGACAGAAATGTTTCAGAAAGCAGGCTTTACTAATATACAAACCTCAGATTCCAAACAAGCTCCGGGGTTAGATATTCATGAAATGGGCGGTGTTAGAATGGGAAAAGACCCCCAAACATCCCTACTTAATGAGTTCAATCAGCTCCATAACTGTAAGAATGTATATGTGACCGATGGGGCCTGTATGACATCCACTTCAACCCAGAATCCATCCCTTACTTATATGGCTTTAACAGCTAGAGCGGTAAATCATGCAACTAGAAATGGAGGAATCTGACAATAAATTGTATTTTTCTTATTAGATTGCACCCGAATAAAGCAAACCCGTTTATGACTATCGAAAGTTTCAAAGAACTGACACACGAACAAAAATTGAAAGAATTGCGCGTTGCCGGGGATTTGTTGGGATCCTATGAACGCAATGGTGAACCTAACACCCCAAAAATTCCAGGTGATATTTTTGCACTATATGATTTCTGGGTGTATTTGAGTGATGACGAACAGACCGTTATTCCTACTAGAAGGAATCCGCTGGCTACATCAGCAGAATAATTGTTGGAAGAATTTTTTGAAACGCCCCAGTTTGGGGCGTTTTTTATTTCAAGCAATCCCGGTTATCTAGGTACATTTCCTGAGAATCAGCATCTAATCTCATTTGTTTTTGTTTAACAGGATGATGTATGGGAATTCTTTAATTTAGCAAAGCATGAAAAAGATTCTTCTAACTGTTTTTATAACCCTATCAGGGTTTGTTTTCCATCAAACTGTCTATGCCCAACAAGTGGATTCTTTGATGGCAGTCTATGATGAGCAATTTCCCAAAGAGAAAGTGCATATTCATTTTGATAGGACCATTTACAATAAAGAAGAAACCATTTTCTATAAGGTTTATTTGCAGATGGCATCTCTACCAAGTGAGATGAGTAAAAATATGTATGTAGCATGGTTTGACACCAGTGGCAACTTACTTAAACAAACTGCCGCTCCACTTTTTCAATCTACTGCAAAAGGAAGTTTTGACATACCATCAAATTATAAGGGCGATTTTATTCATGTAAAAGCTTTTACCAGATGGATGTTAAATGAGGACTCTGCTTTTGTTTTTGAAAAAAATATTCCAATTAATTCTGGCAAACCATCCAACAGTACACCAAAAATTGTTTTAAAATCTAGGGTAGACCTGTTTCCTGAGTCAGGAAATTTAGTACAAGGTGTAAATAACCGAATTGCATTTAAAGCAACCAATCAATTTGGTACACCTGTTTTGATAAAAGGTTTTTTGGTCAATGATAAAAACAAGGTTTTGGATACCCTTAAAGCCGTACACGACGGTATGGGTTTTTTCAATATAAAACCAATTGCAGGAGAAAAATACCAATTAAATTGGACAGACGAATTAGGTCAAAAGGGAAATACCCAGCTCCCTCAGCCAAAAGTTCAGGGGGTAGTTTTGAAAATAACTACTGACTATGAAAAAGCCTACGCTCAAATAGAAAGAACGCAAGAAGTACCGGCAGGTTTCAAAAAATTCAAATTATTGGTACACCAACACCAACAACTAATCTATACGGTAGATTTTAAGGGAGAAGAGAAGTTAATTCAAAAAGCAGCTTTGCCCATTGATGAATTACCAACTGGAATAGTTCAATTTTCTCTTTTTACAGAGGATTGGAAACCCGTAGCAGAGAGAATTGTCTTTGTCAACAATAGACTCCATGAGTTCAATGCCAAGTTAAGCATTCCTATTATTGACCTTAAAAAAAGAGGCAAGAATGTGATTGAAATCATGGTTTCTGATACAGCAGCTACAAATATGTCTTTGTCTGTAACTGACGCTTCTATTGTACTTCCAGAGCAACAATCTATTTATTCAGATTTATTGTTAAGTTCCGATATTAAGGGTAAAGTACATAATCCAGCATATTATTTTTCTTCTGACGCGGATAGTGTTGCAGCCCATTTAGACCTAGTAATGATGACCAATGGTTGGAGACGTTTTGATTGGGATAAATTAATAAGGGGCGATTTTCCAAAATTGACTTATCCTAGAGAAACAGATTTCTTGAAATTAACCGGAAAGGTTTATGGTAATCAAGCATTGGCAAATACCAAAGACCTTCAATTGAATTTAGTTATTTCAGGGAAAGATAGTAGTTCAAAATTATTATTTCTTCCGGTTGCAAAAGACGGAAGTTTTGAACAACCTGGGGTTATGTTTTATGATACAGTCAGGGTTTATTATAGTTTTAATAATAACCCAAAACTAACTGAGCAAACCCAAGTGAAGATTCAAAATGGCTTATTATATCAAGAGTTTAAAAAAATAGCTTTTTCATTGAGTGGAACTCAAGCTGGATGGAGTGATAGTATGGCTAGGGTGCAATTGAATTTTTATTTATCCGAGCAAGAAAAATTACGTAGACAAATGGAATCCGCCACATTGCAAGAAGTAATTGTCAAGGCTAAAACCAAATCTCCCATTCAACAATTAGAGGAGAAATATGCTTCAGGCTTATTTTCCGGAGGTGATGGTTATTCTTTTGATTTAACCACTGATGTAAGTTCCATGGGGGCAATAGATGTACTTACATATCTTCAGGGAAAGGTTGCAGGTTTGATGATTACTGGTTCTGGAGCCAATGCCCAAGTGAGTTGGAGAGGTGCCACACCTGACTTGTTTTTGAACGAAATGAAAATGTCCATTGACATGGTACAGAGTCTTAATGTACCTGATATTGCATTTATCAAAGTGTTTAGACCTCCTTTCTTTGGTAGCCCAGGTGGTGGTGGTGGTGGTGCCATTGCCATTTATACCAAAAAAGGGAAAACTGGTAGAGCAAATCAGGCCAATAACAAAGGAATGGAGAATGCTGTATTAGGTGGGTATTCTGTTTTTAAAGAGTTTTTTAATCCCAATTATGATAAACCAACAGGAAATTTTGAAGTAGATAGTAGAACAACCTTATTTTGGAATCCCTATTTATTGACAAATAAACGTAGTCCTAGGGTAAAAGTGGAATTTTATAACAATGATAGTAGCAAAAAATTGCAGGTTGTTTTGGAAGGAATGAATTCAAATGGAAAATTAAGCCGCGTTGTAAAGATTATTGAATGATGGGAATTGATAAATGATTAAATTTATACATGACTTATCCAATCCCTGATAATGAAAAGGCAAGACTGAATGCATTGCATAAATATCAGTTATTAGATTCTATATCAGAGGAGGAATTTGATAAGTTTACTGAATTGGCCTCCTTAATCTGTGATACCCCCATCTCATTAGTTTCATTAATTGATGATAACCGTCAATGGTTCAAATCAAAACATGGGATTGATGCAAATGAAACTCCAAGAGAGTTGGCATTTTGTGCACACGCCATCATGGACC
>CAMFKK010000194.1 GCA_945957225.1 uncultured Sphingobacteriia bacterium
GCCCAACTCATTCTGGTAGCTGATAGCCATTTCAATAATGGGAATATTGGGATAAACTGAAGAAGCCACAGATAATAGTACTCTTTCTGCACAAATTCCAACCGGGAAACTAGCATTCTCTTGGTTGCTTCCTTTTAAAATAATCCCATTCTCCAATCTTGCTGCTGCACCAACCCTGAATTTTGAATAAGGGGCATAAGCCAATCCTGTTGCTAATTTTGCGGCTTCCATGAGTTCTTGATCAGCCGCATTTAATTCAGTGACAGAATCATAAGCAGTATAAGCAAATTGTTGTTCTATCTTTTTCATAAACCTTTATTTAGACAAAAAGTCCCCATAGCAATGACTATGAGGACCCCCTTTCGGCTATTAAAGATAGACTATTTGATACTATTGAACAAGCGTTTCCATCTAGGCCCATTCTCATAGCTAAACCAGATTAAAGAAGCTTTTCCAACAATATGGGTTTCAGGGACAAAACCCCAATAACGACTATCTTGACTACGATGACGGTTATCCCCCATCATCCAATAATAGTTATAGATAGGTGTGTATTGATTTGTTTCCTTACCATTGATCATAAACTTACCATTGGATTCCTCCAATTTATTGTGTTCATAATCTGTAATTAACCTTCTGTACAAAGCAATATTTTGAACAGATAACGTAATTGTTTCTCCTTTCTTTGGTATTTTAATAGGCCCAAAATTATCTAAGGTATAGGGGAAATTCACATCATCAAAAGGGAAATAGCCACCAACATATCCATTGGAATACAAGCCAATAGATTTGATATTTGGCTGTTGTTTTAATTTAGCCATTTCCAGAGGCGTCATATTAAACACAAAGGTGTTGGGCTTATTCTCGTAAGGTATAATCTGACCTTTGGTATCTTCCACATTCACACCCAGTTCCTCTTTTAAAAATTCTTCAGAAAATGGTCTACCATCGGTCTCCACAACATATTCTGTTTGAGAAGCTCCTGGCAAATAAGCGGGTTGACCATTAATAAATAATTGTGCATCTTTTAATTGTAGTACATCTCCAGCTTCAGCAACACAACGTTTGATATAATTATCCGTTTTATCCATGGGGTGCACCAAAATGGGGAATTGCGCATTTAATGCCTCCCTATCTCCCTTAAATTGCGTTCTTAGAATATCATAATACGGCTGTTTACTTCCATATTCAGGCAAATTAATAATGGTATCACCAGCAGGGAAATTGAATACTACAACATCATTCCTTTTAACTGAGGTAAAAGCAGGAAGACGTTTATAAGGAATCTGGATCCATTTTAAATAAGATGGCGTTGTGATTGAACCAGGCATGGTATTGTGGACAAAGGGAAATGAGAGCGGTGTTTGCGGAATCCTTGGTCCATAACTCATCTTATTGACAAACAAAAAGTCATTTACCAGTAAGGTCTTTTCCATACTTTCAGAAGGAATCACATAAGCTTCAAATACAAAAGTTCTAATCAGAGTTGCCGCAACTATAGCAAAAACACCTGCATCTATCCATTCTCTTGAAGCTGGTTTATGATATAAAGCCATAACAGATGGACCATGAAAAACGGTATCCTTAGCAAAACCCAAATAAGGAAAATAAAAGAAAGGCAAGAAAATTGTTGCCGCATGGTCTAGAACGGTTACTTTTTTGAATTGCATCACAAAAATGATGGTTATCCAAATGGTAATAAATTGACCTGCTACAGGAATCAATTGAAACCAAAACCAATACTTTTTAATGGCAGTTTTTTCAACAATCAACCAAGTATTATAAAAGGGAACCAATGCTTTCCATGGTTCAATCCCTGCTTTTTTAAACATACCGTACATGCCAATATGCCAAACAATAACAACTATAACAAATAAAATTAATCCCATTGTTTCAAATTATACTAACAAAAATATCCTTTTCAAACTTAGATTGCCCCTACTTGGCATAAAGTTTTCTTAAATAAACTTAAGCAGGCAGTACATAATTTTTCACATCGTCCACCAAAATGGTTTTGCCCGACAAGATAATCAACCTTTCTACCACATTGCGTAACTCTCTAATATTCCCAGTCCATTGATGCGCCTGCAAAGCTTCCATGGCTTTTTTGTCAATTGACTTGGGCGATTGCCCGTAATCGGCAGCTATATCCAACAGAAATTTGGTGACCAAATCTGGAATATCGTCTAAACGTTGGTTTAAAGTGGGTACATGTATGAGTATGACACCTAGTCTGTGATAAAGGTCTAGTCTAAACTGTTTTTCTTCCACTTCTTTTAAAAGATCTTTATTAGTTGCTGCTACTACACGTACGTCTACATTAATTTCCTTATCCCCCCCAACCCTAGTTATTTTGCCTTCTTGTAAAGCGCGTAACACTTTGGCTTGCGCCGATAGACTCATATCTCCAATCTCATCCAAGAAAAGAGTACCGCCATTAGCTTGTTCAAATTTTCCAACTCTTTGTTTTATAGCAGAAGTAAAGGAACCTTTTTCATGTCCAAATAGTTCACTTTCTATTAATTCCGATGGAATTGCAGCGCAATTCACTTCTACAATTGGGCCATGACAACGCAAACTTTTCTCATGTAACCATCTAGCAACTAATTCTTTTCCAGTTCCATTTTCACCCGTGATTAAGACCCTTGCATCGGTTGGAGCCACTTTTTCAATAGTGTCTTTAATCTTCTTTATAGCATCACTATTTCCAATAATTTCTTGAACTTTTGAAACTTTTCTCTTTAACACTTTGGTTTCTTTCACCAAATTGGTTCTATCCAACGCATTTCTAATAGTAATCAAAAGTCTGTTTAAATCAGGGGGCTTGGAAATATAATCATATGCTCCTTTTTTTACAGCATCAACAGCCGTTTCTATATTTCCATGACCACTGATCATAATGACTGGTACTTCAGCATTAATGGTTACCACAGCATCCAAAAATTCCAAGCCATCTAGTTTGGGCATTTTAATATCGCAAAGGACTAAGTCAAAGGAATGTTGTTTGAACTTTTGTAAACCTTCTTCTCCGTCGGAGGCTTCTTCTACTTTAAACCCTTCATTCCCTAAAATGTCTTTTAATACATTTCGGATTGATTTTTCATCATCTATGATTAAAATATGGGCCATATCAGTTTTTTGCTAAGTTAAAGATTGATCCGTTAGCGTAATTGTAAATTGAACCCTAAATATGCATTACGTTCAGCCGCAGGATTATAAAATCTTCCACCTGCGGCATTGATATCATTGCCCAAACTATAGGATTGATTAAGTAAATTATCTATTCCGGCAAAAAAATGTAATTGCCAACGTAAAAATTCCTTTTTATAACCTGCTTTAACTTGAACCAATTGATAGGCTTCTGCTTTTGCGTCATTTGCATCGGTTAGCGGTATAGGAGCAACAGCATTGACACTAGCATTTATATATAAACGTTTAAAACATTCCCATTCAAATCCAGATACCCAAGTATGGCCAGGCACCCCAGTTAATGGATTCCCATTATATAAATTATTGCCTTGTTGGTAATTATCAAAACGGTAAGGTTGAAATGCAACACTAGAAAAAAGATTCAAGGTCCATTTTCGTTTTGGAACATGATCTCTAATCAAATATTTAATGCTTGCCTCTATTCCTTGTTGGGTTGTAGAGCCAGCATTGACAAAATACTCTGCACCAGCAGCATTGTTTCTTTTAACAATAGCTTGACTCAATTGAAAGTGATAATAAGCTATATCAAATTGCAGTTTATTGTTGTATAAAAAGCCTTTAAAACCTATTTCTTTGTTCCATCCATTTTCAGCTACTAAGTCTTCATAAAATTTTCCATCTGAGGGTCTTATTTCTGCTAAAGAGGGTGGTGAAAATCCGAATGATGCAATGGCATAGGCCGTTATTTCATTGGATATTTTATAAGACAAACCTAGCCTTGGAGCAAGTATAGGATTTGTTGTTTTTGGGGTTTCAACTATGGGTATTGTTGTTAACCTTTTAAAGTTAACCATTTGATTGTTCAAACTTAGCCCCAATTGGAGTTGCCATTTTTGTTGCATGCGCCAAAGCAATTGCGAAAACAGGGTCCACTGCTTTGCATTAATATCATCTTTGTATTGCAGGGTATCAACTTGACCTTTTCTATTTCCATAATTTTCAATACGGGAATGATTGTACAACCATTCCCCACCATTGGTCCATGTTAGATTTCCGTTAGGACTATTCCACTGCCATTGTAAACCTGCACTTGAATTGGTTTCATTTCTAAATTCATAGTTGGTAATAAAGGGATTTTCAAATTGAGTATTATTGACACTTATAAAAGCAGTGATATTTGACCTATTTGAAATCAACCATTGATCCGATAATCCTGCAAAAACAGTTTTATTTGAAATACTTGCATTTTGTGTTATTGCTGAAGGCAATGTTGCCGTTGCTTGCCTTGACAATTTTGGGTTTGATTGCATCTGAGCCAATGTGATGCCACCTGGTGTTTGGTAAAAAAGATCTGTATAAAATGAAAGCAATTCCAACTGGTGTTTTCCCAATTGTAATGCAGCATTGTATTTTAAATGCTTTTTCTCCATAGAAGATTGCTCTCTATAGCCATCAGATTTCAAATGGGACTGTTGCAAAAGACTAAAGAATTTTGTCTCTTGATGTTGCCAACCTGCCGTTTGATGAATCATTCCATAAGCTCCTATGGTCAATCCAAGATTAAACTGATCCACTTGCTTATCAGTAAATGTTTTAGGGGATGCCAATAATGCAACCCCTCCAGTTCCAGCCCCATATACGCTTGCAGATGGCCCTTTTAAAATGGTAATTCCTCCTAGGTCTGCCAACTCAACTAAATTTAAATAGGCGTTTCCTGTTGCATCTGATAAAGGAATTTGATTCCAATAAACTTTAACATATCTGACACCAAAAGGAGATCGCAATAAACTGCCCCTGATAGAAAGCCGATAACTACCAGGGGAACGCTCTTCCATTCTAATACCCGGAAGCTGATTTAAAACGGGAACCAATGAAACTGGGGAATAAGTTTGTAATTCCTTGGAATTTAGGGCTGCAATTGCAATAGGTGAAGCCTTCCATTCCAACTTTGATTTAAACACTTCTACTTGCACTCCTTGTAAACTGTCTGAACCAAA
The DNA here is from genome assembly GCA_945957225.1 of uncultured Sphingobacteriia bacterium. Classification (GTDB taxonomy): domain Bacteria; phylum Bacteroidota; class Bacteroidia; order Chitinophagales; family Chitinophagaceae; genus Sediminibacterium. The sequence goes on from CAMFKK010000194.1 coordinate 5,148, forward strand.
ACCAGTTGTTTGAGCCAGCAAAAAATCTTGCTGACAAAAAAATAAAAGACAAATGAGAATGGTTCTAGTCAATGGATTAAATTAAAATTCCCGGACTGTATATAGACGAGTCCGGGAATCAATGATATTATAAAGCGCTATTTTTTTGTTTGAACCAGCTCTTTTACCAATTTCACAGTTCTAGTGATATCAGGAATAGCTAGAGCAGCCAAATTAGGCGCGTAGTGCATTGGTGCATCCGCACTGGTAATTCTTCTGATAGGTGCATCAAGATAATCAAATGCTTCTTTTTGGATTCTATAAGTTATTTCTGAAGAAACTGAAGCAAAAGGCCATTGTTCTTCAACAATTACCAATCGA
>CAMFKK010000195.1 GCA_945957225.1 uncultured Sphingobacteriia bacterium
GACATGAGCATGGTAATCATGTTTCTTCTAGTGAATAATCCATAAGCACCAATAAAAAACAAGGCAGTGCTTAGGATAAGTATATGGGTTAAAGGAATACCTGTCATGACTTAAGATTGAATTTGTTTAACGGGTTCTTTTTGTTTCAAGGCAATCACAATGCAACCAATCATGGCTGCTAATAACAACATACTAATTAACTCAAATGGTAAAAGGTAGCCATGGTCTGTTGTAGAGAGCATTTGTCTACCTATATCGCCCACTTTTAATTCAAAAGGAGCAGGATTTTCTGGTAGTTGAAATTTATATAGACTAATCTGTCTTGCAGTATAAGCCAACCCACTTAGAGCCCCTAGTATGGCAAATAAGTTGCGTTTGAAAATGGGTTTGGGCATTTCTTCGCCCGACTTAATGGTCAAGAAAATGGAGAAGATGATTAAGACAACAATGCCTCCCACATATACGATGATTTGTACGGCTGCCAAAAATTCTAATTGCATCCAGAAATACAAAGACGCAATTCCAATTAAAGAAAATAACAACCAAATAGAGGCTCGGAAAATCTTCCTTGTTGTTACAGCTAATAAGCCTGTTCCCAGAATAAAAGCTGCAATGATGTAAAAAATAATAGCTGCTGCACTCATATTAATTTGTTTCTAAGCTTAAATTTTATTCAACACCGGCTCTCAATTTTGAGCCAGGTTTATTCAATTGTTTGGTTAATTGTCCTCTATTGTATACACTATGTTCAAAGGTGTTTGCCATACTTATGGCATTTGTAGGGCAAGCTTCAACACAAAGTCCACACATGGTACATAGTTCTAAGTGATAAACAAAAGTGTCAATGGCTTTCTTCTTTTTTCCTTCAGGACTAATGTCAAATTTGTTGATGATTTTGATAGTGCCATTTGGGCAGGCCAATTCACAAGCTGAACAGCCTGTACAAGCGTGTTCATTAACTTCATCGTGAGTCATCACCACTTCTCCTCTAAAACGTTCTGGTAAATTTAATTCCAAACGGTTATCGGGATATTGCTGGGTAATAATTTCCTTGTGATGGGTAAAATAATAACCCGTTCTTTTCATCCCCACCAATAAAGATTTGATGGCGTTATAAATGTCTTTAAAATATTCCTTTATAAACATCTGTTTGATGGTTTAAAATCTTTAAAAATGCCAGCCTTTGATGGCAACTAATGTCATCAAAATCAAATTAAACATGCTAATGGGTAATAAGTATTTCCACTCTAAATTCAAGAGTTGATCTACTCGCAATCTTGGGAATGTCCAACGGACCCACATAATCAAGAATATCAAGAAAAAGGTCTTGCCAAAAAACCAAAGAAAACTAGGGATATAATCCATGATATGATTAAAGGCTTCCCAGTTTCCAATATGAAAAGGCATCCATCCACCCAAAAATAAGGTAGCACCAATGGCACAAACAATGAATATATTGATGTACTCTGCTAGAAAGAAAAGGGCAAATTTCATACCTGAATATTCGGTATGAAAACCAGCAGTTAATTCTGATTCGGCTTCAGCCAAATCAAATGGTGCACGATTGGTTTCAGCTGTTACTGCTATAATAAAAATGACAAATGAAATGATGGCTGGAATATGTCCTTTAAAAATCCACCATCCATTTTGTTGAGATAGCACAATATCGTTGATTCCCAAACTTCCTGTTAAAACAATTATGCTTAGTACGGATAAACCAACGGATAATTCATAGCTCACCATTTGTGCGCCACTTCTCATAGCGCCTAATAAACTGTATTTATTATTACTAGCCCAGCCTGCCATTAAAATACCAATGACTGAAACCGAAGAGATGGCTGAAACATAAAGTACGCCAATATTGATATCCCAAATATGAAATCCTTTTGCAAATCCAATGGGAGCTAAGACAAGCATAGCAACCATCATCACAATAAATGGAGCTAAATTGAACAAAAATTTGTCAGCACCATCTGGGGTAAGTCCTTCTTTCATGATCAGTTTAACTGTATCTGCCAAACTTTGAAACATCCCCTTAGGACCAACCCTATTAGGCCCTAAACGAATTTGAATCCAAGCCGCAACTTTTCTTTCCATGATTACTAGTACCAGACCAAGTCCTGCAAATAAGGCAATAGCCAAAACACCAACAATCACAAATTCAAAAAACAAGGCAAGGTTGGGAGAGAAGGTTTTATTCAGCCAATCCTGCACCAAGGTTGTTATACTTTCTAAACTAAACATGTTTGCCACTTAGGTATGAAAAAAAATTTCTAATTATCTATCAATATCTGGAATCACTAAATCAAGGGTACCCATTGATGCTACTAGATCTCCAATTTTTCCACCCCTTGTCATATGATCTAGAGCAGATAGGTTGGAAAATCCAGGAGATCGGAATTTAATTCTATAGGGAGTAGTACCTCCTTCACTTACAATATATACACCCAATTCACCTCTTGCTGTCTCCACTCTTTGATAAAATTCCCCCTTTGGTAATTTTAAAACAGCTTTTGTTTTGGCTTGATAATCGCCATCTGGAATATTGTCAATCAATTGTTCCACAATGCGGATAGATTGTTGCATTTCTCTTAAGCGTACCATATATCTAGCAAAACTGTCTCCAGCAGTTTCTAATACTTCATCAAATTCTAATTTGTTATAAATCTCATATGGGTAGAGCTTTCTAACGTCACAAGAAACCCCGCTGCCTCGTCCTGCTGGACCAGTTACCCCATAAGAAATCACGTCTTCTTGAGATAAGTATCCAACGCCTTTCATTCTGTTTTGAAAGATGATATTGCCTGTTACTAATTCATCGTATTCGTGAATCTTACTTTTATATAATTTCAAAAAATTCTTAACCCTAGATTGAAAGTTTGGATGTAGATCTGCCATAACACCACCAGGAACCATGTAGTTCATGGTTAACCTTGCACCACAGGTTTCTTCCATAATATCATTGATGGTTTCCCTTTCTCTAAATGCGTGGAAAAAAGGAGTAAAAGCACCTAAGTCCATAGCCATGGCTCCCCACCAAAGTTCGTGAGAAGCAATCCTGGTTAATTCGTCCATTAAAACCCGGATAACCTGGGCTCTTTCAGGAATTTCAATTTGCAAACCTTTTTCTACGCAAAGTGCACAGGCATGATTATTAATATGCGCGGAGAGATAATCCATTCTACTGGTAGAATAAATGAACTGACGATAGCTTAGGCTTTCGCACATTTTTTCAATAGAGCGATGGATATAACCCAAGTGGGGTTCCACTTTTTTAATGGTCTCACCATTCAAAGTAATAACAAGGTGCAAAACCCCATGCGTGGCAGGGTGTTGTGGACCAACGTTGATGACCAAATCTCCTTCTACTGTTTTTCCTATTTCTTCAACCATGGTAATTTGTTTTTCTAAAAACGATTCCTGCTTTTGAGCGCTAAAGTTTGATCATATTAATAGGGTCTTCATAGTCCTTTCTCAAAGGGTATCCAACCCAATCATCTGTAAGAAGTAACCTTCTTAAATCGGGATGTTCTAAAAATTGAACACCAAAAAGATCATATACTTCACGTTCTAACAACTCTGCTGTACGCCAGATATCTGAAACAGTAATGATTTCTGGATTTGTTCTGTCTAATTTCACTTTTACCACAATATTATCCAATGTGGTGGTGCTTCTTAAATGATAAACCATGGTAAAATGGGTTTTCCAGTCAACACAGGTAAGACAAAACATAAAGTTGAAGGGCATTGTGTTAAAATGCCTAAGTTTTAAAGCTGTTTCCTTCCATTCTGATGCCTCTAAAAACAAATTCAGCCATTCTCCTCCCTCTTCAAAAACTGCCGTTGGAAGTAATTCAGTAAGTAGGTTTTTCAGTTCCTCGTTGGTCATAATAATATAGTATGGTTATGGTAACTGTTTCATTTGTTCCCTTGTCATGCCAGATTTGATTTTTTCTTGAAGACTGATCAAAGCATGTAATAAGGCTTCTGGTCTTGGAGGACATCCTGGAATATAAACATCCACTGGAATTACGTGATCTGCCCCTTTGACTACAGAATAGGTATTATAAAAAAAAGGGCCTCCGCTTATGGCGCAGGCACCCATGGCAATCACATATTTGGGATCGGCCATCTGGTCGTATAAACGTTTTAAAACTGGGGCCATTTTATTGACTATGGTTCCTGCAATAATGATTACATCAGCCTGTCTTGGTGTAGCTCTTGCTACTTCAAATCCAAAACGAGAGAAATCATATTTAGCAGAAGCTACTGCCATCATTTCAATACCACAACAACTAGTAGCAAATGTTAATGGCCATAATGAATTGGATCTTGCCCAATTAATAACATCGTCTAATTTGCTCAAAACAATTCCACCACCCGGGGTTTCATGAATTTGTCCGGGAAATCCAACTGCAGCATTTTCTGATACACCCATATACTCTGAATAAGTTTATTTACAATTTGATGATTAAATCCATTTTAAAGCACCTTTTTTATGAGCATATAAAAAGCCCATAAAAAGTATGAACATAAAAACAATGATTTCAAAAAGGGCAGCCATTCCCAATTCTTTCACCACAACTGCCCAAGGATACATAAACACCAATTCCACGTCAAAAATCAAAAAGATCAAGGCAAATAGGTAGTAACCAACATTGAATTGGTTCCATGGAGAGCCTTCTGAAGGGATTCCACACTCGTAAGCTAGACCCTTTTGGGGGTTCTTGGTACCTTTAACAAAAATCTTTGCAATTAATATGCCACCAGCAGAAAATGCAATAGCAGCAGCGATTAGAACAATCAAATAAGCAGCACCCATAATGTTATTTTGCAGGCATGAAGTTAGTGCTTTCAATTTACTACAAACATTGATATTGCGCACATTCTAATATGATTTTTGTCATAGATTTTTCAACAGTCTCTGGAAATCTTATTCAGGGTTGCATTGTTTGTTACCTTTGAACCAAACCCACAGTTTTGAAACAGCTTTCTGCCGTCAATCACTATTTCTGGAAATACCGATATCGTTTTTTTATAGGGATGGTATTTGTTGTTCTAGCCAACTATTTTGCTGTATTGGCACCACAAATAACAGGCTATGTAGTCAATTTGGTGCAACAGCATTTGCCCGGCGCAAAACAAGTGATTAGAAAACCCAATCATGACTTGGTAGTGGACTTTTTTATCAATAACCTTGAAAAAAGGGCATTTGATTTTGGGTCTTTAGTGGCCATTTGTAGTTTAACCATTTTAGGTTTAGCCATTATAAGAGGTGTTTTAATGTTTTTTATGCGTCAGACCATCATTGTGATGAGTAGACATATAGAATTTGACCAGAAAAACGAGATTTTTCAGCAGTATCAACCATTAGATACACAGTTTTATAAAGCACATACTACCGGTGATTGGATGAATAGAATGGCAGAAGACGTGAGTAGGGTGAGAATGTATCC
>CAMFKK010000196.1 GCA_945957225.1 uncultured Sphingobacteriia bacterium
AGATGTGTATAAGAGACAGCTGTTGTAGAAATGATTTGGGTTTTAAACCAGCACCCCCTCCAATTCCAGTATCTTTTTTGCGGAATAGGCTCAGCAACTTACTCTGCTTTATTTTCATAAAACGTTCGTAGAGTTTGCTATTCTGCTTGAATTCCTGAGCGGTTTCTTCTGGTTGATAATGATCAGCGGGATCATACAACATGGCTGTGCACATACAGTTCTTTCTGTCTTTGCTCATTAGAATATCATAGTTGACACAGCTTTTACAACCTGCCCAAAATTCTTCATCGTCCGTAAGTTCACTATAAGTAACGGGTTCATAACCCAGGTCAGAGTTAATTTTCATTACTGCAAGACCAGTGGTTAGTCCAAAGATTTTTGATTCAGGATACATCATCCTAGATAGTTCAAATATCTTTCTTTTGATGGTTTTGGCTACACCGCTTTTTCTAAATTCTGGAGAAACAATCAATCCACTATTGGCTACAAACTTACCATGGCCCCATGCTTCAATATAACAGAAGCCTACCCATTGTCCCAATCTGGTTAATGCTATTACGGCTTTTCCGTCTAGCATTTTTCCTGCAACATATTCGGGTGAACGTTTGGCAATACCAGTACCCCTGGCCTTTGCCGATGACTCCATTTCGTCTGTAATGCGCTGTGCAAAATGTGTATCAAGGTGAGTGGCTACCCTGACAATGATTTCCTTGGTTTCCAACTGCAATAAAATTATAAGCTTGAACAGAATACACTTCTCGTGTAGATAATGTTATTGGGGATTTTCCACTGATAGGGGCAAGTGCCAGTTGCTCGTCCTATCAGAAACCGCGTCGAGGTCGCGGTGTATTGATAGCAGCCAACGGTCTCACCACTTTGGGTGTAAAGGACGTTGAAATATCTTGGTTTATCTGCTTCAATGAAGGACTTTTTGTTTTGAGGGTGTAAAAGTAGGGCAAATTGATAGAACAGCGTTTAAAAATCTTGTGAAATTTACCGAATTTAACCTAACGCTTGTAAGTAAAAAGGCCGCCCATGCCAATGGGACGGCCTTGAAGGTAACTCAAACAACAACTATTCTCCGCCGCCGTTGCCTCTGAAATTGAAATTGCGCATTTCTCCAGGGCCCCTTTCACCACCACCACGGAACATTTGGTTCTGTTGGTTTCCCCTTTGCTGTTGGCCCGTTGCGCCAAACCTGCGAAGATTATAGGTGAAGCTAAGCATGATATATCTTTTTAAAACCTTGGTTTCTACGTCAGAAATACTGTTGCCAGATACCGTTCTGCGAATACTGGTATTTTGGTTTAACAGGTCAAATACATATAATTTAATTTCACCTTCTTTTTTCTTAAATACTTGCTTAGCAATACTGGCACTCCACAATGGAATGGTTGTATTGTATCCAGCACTTTGACCACGATTAATGATATAATCAAAATCTGTTGAAACTACCCAACCACTCTTGGTATAATATGTTGCGTCAGTAGTAAAGGTTTGGGTAAAATAATCTGCGTTTTGCTGTGGTTGTAAAGTGTATCGAGCAAAATTGAAACTAGAATTGGAAGAAAAATTCATGTCAAAATTATCCTTCAAATTGGTAGTCCATTTAACCGTTCCGCCCACCAATGTATTCTTGGTATAATTGCTCACGTTGTTGATTAATCCTTGACTTTGGTTATAAGAAATATTACCCGTGAAACTCATATTACTCTTTGGTTTCTTAATAGGGAATCCATAGTTAAAATAACCAGACATACTATAGGTTCCACTTAAGTTAACAGGTTGACTTATTTGCGCGCCACCAGGTAAAATGGTTACGGAATTTTGAATATCATTGGCAATAGTTGTTGCGTTTACAGTGGCAAAGAAACTGCGTTGGGTAAACACGTCAAAAGAAGAATACAGCATACGAATAGTGTGAGTGAACTGTTGCTTCAAATTTGGATTACCCAATTGGATATTCAAAGGATTGCTATTGTCTGCAACGGGTTGTAATTGGGTTGCACTTGGTTGAGCCGTTCTTCCAGAATAGTTAACGCGTAAATTCTTGGTCTTAGTGAACTCCCAACGCAGGTTGGCCGTAGGATACATATTTACATAGTGCTGATTAATGGCAGAATCCTTGGTTAGATTATTGCTTTTTAAATCACCAAACTGAACGCCAGATCCCACACTCAAATTTAGTTTTTGAGTTTGAATCCGGTAGCTCAGCGTTCCGCGATTAGAGGTATAAGTATTTTGGAATGTATTACTCAAATTTGGAACTATTAAATCATAGTTGCCCGTTACCTTATTGTATCCAAAAGTCTGTTTGCCATTGGTATTATCACTATAGGAATATGTGTAGTTTAATTCTATTAATTGATTCTTTGCAATGGGTTCAGTGTATGCCAATGTGGTACTGAAATTTTTACCATCACTGTTACTATTACTGATTTGGTTAATGGTGTCTACCCTGTTTTGAGTAAAATATTGGTTAATAGAACGGTTAGTGCCAGACCCATCATTAGTACTACCCCCCAAATTAATTCCAATTGAATAGGTTCGTCCTTTTTTAGCAAAACGATGACGGAAGGTTGCTTCTAAAGCACCATTATAGCCATCGTTCACACTAGTGGTTTTTGAAACAGAATTGTTTAAATTCAGCTTTCCCTTGGTGGCTGCAGAATTGGTATTGCTCTCATTGTCTGTATGTTGAAAGCTAATATTGGGCCGCAGGATCATACTATTGCTTGAGTCAAACTGGGTTTCAATATTAAAGTTGACACGGTTGTTTTGGTTATGTCTAATACTGCTGTTAATGTTATTGCTAAAATTGGAAGAATCCGGGTTGCCATTTACCAAGGTTTCAGTAAAACTTTTCTGATCAGTATAGGTTTTTTGGTCATTGAAAAAATAGCTACCATATGCCTGAGTTTTCTTGCCCCAAACATCTCTATAGTTTAAGCCCGCAGCCCAAGTATTGATGATACCACTGCTTCCAGTGGTAGCTCCTGTACTAAATCCTCCGCCACCTCTGCCTCCACCACCGCCAGTAAATCCACCACCGCCACCGCCAAAGATATTTTGACCAGTGAAGTTTTGTTTATTCACGTTATTACCCTGGGCAGTTAAGGTGATTTGTCTGTCACCGTTGTATCGGCTTAGGTTGATATTATTGTCAAACACCCCTTCATCTCCAGTACTACCTCCACCCACGGTAGCTCTTCCAAAATATCCTTTGCGTTTGTCTTTACGGGTAGTGATATTGATGGTTCTGACCCTATTACCATCGTCAAATCCAGTAAAAGCGCTTTGATCACTCAATCCATCATAAACTTGAATTTTGTCAATCACATCGGGTGGTAAGTTCTTGGTAGCTAATTTTGGATCATCACCAAAAAAGCGTTTCCCATCAACCAAGATTCTTTGAACGGCTTCTCCTTGAGACTTGATACCACCATCCTTGTCAACTTCAATGCCTGGTAATTTTTTCAACAAATCCTCTGCTACAGCATTGGGCTTGGTTTTAAAACTAGAGGCGTTGAATTCTACCGTATCTTTTTTAATTTGAATAGGAGACTGGGTTACAGTTACATTACCAAGATCATTGGCCAGTTGTTTTAAGTAAATATTTCCCAGATTAATCTCTGTATTGGTTTTACTTGGACTGATTTTCTTGCTATAGGGTTCATAGCTCTGAAAGCCAACTTGAAAAATAAGGTCTTCAAATGGAAGATTTTTAAGTTCAAAACTGCCATCGGCCTTGGCCAATCCAAAAACTATTAAAGTGCTGTCTTTGGCATCAATAACGGTAACTGTGGCATCTTTTAATATCTGCTTGCCAACAGAATCTATTAATTTACCTTTTACAACAGCACTGGTTTGGGCAGTAGCCCCCAAGGTTAGTAAAAAGCTGAAAATCAGGATTGGTAATTTGCGCATGGGATATTTTTACAATTCAAAGCTAGTATGGGAATTCAGTAATTATGACTAAACTCATTTAACGGCAAGCTAGGAGGATAGTTGGGATAGGACCCCAAATAATCGGTGAACGGAAGAATGGGATAGGCGGGAAACAAATAAAGACCTAAATGATATAAATTTGCATTTAATCTATTTTTAACTCAAAATAAAATTCATGCGTACCAACTTCGCCATTGCAACCCTAATAGCAATACCATTTTTTGCTTGTCAAACAAGTGAACCCAAAGAAACAACTCCAGCTCCTGCAGCAACAGCCATTATGCCAGTAGATTCTACCAAATCTTATGATATATCATTGGTAAACAATAAGAAAGACCCTACTTGCGGAATGCCCGTAACTGCTGGCATAGCTGATACCGCTCATTATAAAGGCAAAGTTTTGGGTTTTTGTGGAACAGGTTGCAAAGACGAATTTTTAAAGAATCCTGATGCAATGATTGCAGCAGCTGAAATTAAATAATTAAAACACAGAATATGAAAGCCCCAAAAATGATGTTACTGGCATTGCTTTGTTCATTTGGACTTGCTGTAAGTGCCCAAGAAAAAACCACTTGGAAAGAACAAGTAGCTTTTCATGGAATCATGAGTAAAACTTTTCACTCATCTGAAGAGGGAAACTTTAAACCATTGAAAGAAAAGTCAGATAGTTTGGTTATTGTAGCCAAACAGTGGAAAGCAGCACCTATTCCGGAGGGATATAAACCCAAAGAAACGGCTGAGTCTATTGCAAAATTATTAAAACAGTGTGAAACCGTGAATGCTGCTGTAAAGTCAAATAAGGATGAAAAAACCCTTGGAGCTTTAATATTTGAAGCCCACGAAACCTTCCACTATATTGTAGGTGAGTGCAAGAAACATGATTAGATTACTGAACCATTCAAAAAGCCGTCCCAATAAATCTTGAGACGGCTTTTTTAATGCAGATAATCGTAAGATTTATTTTTGAAAAGTGTAAGATCCCCAATAGCTATCATAGTCAGCTTTCTTGCTAGTTGTATGTAATTCCATTTTAACCAATGAAATCATCCATTCTCCTGCTGAGCTGATGGGGATTTTACCAATACCCTTTGCATTGGTTTTATGAAATGCTTTAACAACCAATTTGCCATCTTTTTTGCACCAAGACCTGAGCTGGTAATTGACTAAAGGTTTACCCATAAATGAAACAAAAACGTCTAAACTATCTTTGATTTTGACAGCATAGGGATTTTGTTGTGGAATGATTTCAAGTGGCATGCCTGTATTGATCTTATAGCTACTATCTAGTACACCATCTACCATTAATAAAGATTTGGCACAACGTTGATAAAACTCTCTGGACCTTGTATTTTCAAGACCATTGTTTTTGCGATATGTCACAATATTAGTCATTCCGTCTTCTAACAAATAGGTCTTAAACAAATTGGGATCTAGTTCTATATAACCTGTCTCTTATACACATCTCCGAGCCCACGAGACCGGAGCCTAT
>CAMFKK010000197.1 GCA_945957225.1 uncultured Sphingobacteriia bacterium
GGTATGAATTGTATCCAAAATCTGGCGAAGTGTTTACCCTGGGCGCATTCTATAAGCACTTTGAAAACCCAATTGAAATGATTTACAACTTTGGTTCTGGAGGTGCTTCTGTATTCAATTTTGCCAATCCAGAAAGCGCAGACGCTTATGGTGCTGAAATAGAGTTCAGGAAAAAATTGGATTTTTCAAATGCATTGAAAAATTTCACTTTCCAAGCAAATGGTTCTTATATCTATAGCCGAGTTAAAGATGCCAATTTGGCTTTGGATAGACCATTACAAGGTCAGTCACCATTCTTAATCAATATGTCTTTGATGTATGATCTTGAAAAGTCTGGTCTAACAGCAACATTGTTGTACAATCAAATTGGAAAACGTGTTACTTATGTAGGTAGCCAGGATCAGCCAGATATTTACGAGTCTTCAAGACCGGTATTTGATTTTCAAATCACCAAGAAATTGGCTAAGAACAAAGCTGAACTACGTTTGAATGTGCAGGATATATTGAATAGAACATTGTATTTCTATCAAAATGCCGATGGAAACACAACGCTTGATAGGTCAAAAGATCCATTCCGTTTAAGCCGTCAAACTGGTACAACAATTAGTGTCACTTTTGGATATAGTTTATAATCAAATCAATATAAAAGTTTAAATAAAACAGATAATGAAACAATCAATTGTACTGGTAGCTGCTCTGGCAGGATTAATGATTACCAGCTGTAGGAAAATTGAAATGGATGGTGGTACAACCACAGTTGTTACTCCTCCAACAACCAATCCAACTGGTCAAACCATCATTCTAAAAGGAAGGATCGACAAGGATACCACTTTGGTAGTAGGAAATACCTATGTATTAAGCGGTATTGTATACATGGTAAACAATGCTAAAATGACCATTCAGCCAGGTGTTACTGTAAAAGGTGATTATCAAGGTGCAAACGTAGCTGCATTGGTAATTACTCGCGGTGCCAAATTGATTGCAGATGGTACTCAAGAAAACCCCATTGTATTTACATCTAATTCGCCTGTACCACGTTCTGGCGACTGGGGTGGTATAGTACTTTGCGGTAAAGCAAGTATCAACACAACTTTCACAGGTACTGGCGGTGGTGCTGGAACCTACCAAGTAGAAGGTGGTATAGATAATAGCTTTGGTGATGGTATTGCAGGTGGTGGAGCTAATCCTGATAACGCTGATAATTCTGGTATTTTACGTTATGTGCGTATTGAATATGCAGGTTATGCCTATCAGCCAGATAAGGAAATCAATAGCTTGACCATGGCTGCTGTAGGTAGCGGTACCATTATTGATTATGTTCAAGTAACTTATGCAAAAGACGATGCGTTTGAGTGGTTTGGTGGCACTGTAAACTGCAGTCACTTGATTACCTACAAAACACAGGATGATGATTTTGATACTGATAACGGCTATAGCGGTAAGGTTCAGTTTGGGATTGTATTGCGCGATTCAACTATTGCGGATATTTCTAGAAGTGAAGCTTTTGAAAGTGATAACGATGCAAGCGGTTCTATCAACGCACCACAAACCAAAGCCGTATTCAGCAATATGACTGTAATTGGACCACGTGCAACTTTGTCTAATAATGGTAACAGTTTGTATTTGGCTGCTGCACAAATTAGAAGAAACTCAGGGATCTCTATTTTCAACTCTATCTTTTTGGGCTGGCCTTCAGGTTTGTTGATTGACTCTAGAAATGGTCGCGTGATGGAATTGAATATTCAAGATAGTACTACTCGTTTCAAAAACAATACCATTGCAGGTTGTGGTCCTTTATCAGGAACGGATGTTACCTCATACAATTTCATTGCTTCCACTGCCAATACAAGCAAATGGACAATGGATTCTGTGAAAGCATTCTATGGTGTTTCTTACATGAATAATACTGTTTTGACTAACGTTTCAGATGCCAAAATGATTGCTCCATTTAACTATGTAGCTCCAGACTTCTTGCCTTTTGGTGGATCAGGTGGATACCAACCAATTTTAGTAGGTGCAAGCTTTACAGACCCTAAGTTAGCAGGTATGACAGCGGTAAAATTCCGCGGTGCTTGTGATGCAGCTGGTGTAGACGCCAATTGGTGGAGAGGTTGGACAAGATTTATCAATCAATAATAGCAATTAGTACACTGACCGGGGGGGGAAGTGTTAATTAATCAAAGAGGCCTCAACATTGTTGAGGCCTCTTTTGTATGCAGTATATTATATTCTCTTAAAACTTCTTTGCAAAACTTGACACTGAAAATTTCTTACAAGCTATGTTGTTGTTCAGGAATCATTCTCTCGTGTTTTGGGATGGGTTTGTTTCTCCAGTCTTTTTCATAGCTCACAAACCAACTCAGCCAAAGGCTTCTAGACAAGCGCATTTGTAAGGGTTGAGTAATGGCCAATAATAAGATATTTACTCCCAGCCAATAAAACATACGGTTGTCATCAATGTCAAAGCTCATGCCTATCAATACTTTCCAGGCAACAAAAGTGCTAACGCTAAATGCCACAGAAAGTGCATAACTCACATAGCCCGTGCCATAATAAAAGCCCACTTCAATCTCCGTAGGTTGACCACAGGAAGCACAATGCTCATGCATGATCACATTTTTCTTGAAGTTGAAACTGCTATTATGCTGGAACAATTTACCCTCCCTGCAACGTGGGCAACGGTTATTGAATACGGACCAGAGATAAAAAGGTGTTTTTGTTTCCTTCTGCGGCATGAAAATAGTTTTAATCCGGGCACAAGTTAATCATTAGTTTCCACCTGCGGGTTACTAGCACATCCACCAGCATAACCACAACCCGTTTTGGTAAAAGCGGCAATAATGCCTGTGGCGATGATAGCTGCACCAAACATTGCTGGAAGCCAGTCATCAAAGACATAGGCCATGTATAGAAAGGGCAGACCTATGGTAAAACGGATTAGGAATACCCAATCCAGCTTTTGGAACAACCCTTTTTTCCTCTTGAATGATCCGGCTGTTTCTTGAATCAACACTGATTCATCTTTAGAGGGATTCATGATTATCTCAATTTATTTTGTAAGGAGCTCCAGCCACCGCCATTTACCACTTCCACACCAGCTCTTTTTAAAATAGTAGTAGCCATACCACTTCTTGCACCACTTTGACAAACCATAATCACCGCTTTGTTCTTCTGTTTAATGCCGGCAACTTTTTGTTCCAATTGCTGTAAAGGAATATTCTGAGACTGAGGAATATGTCCAGACCTAAATTCTTCTGGGCTACGCACATCAATAATCAAGGCACCATTCTGTACCATTGATTTCAAATCTTCGGTTTTTACACCCATTCCAAATAAACTGCTAAAAATGCTCATACTGATAATTTTTACAAATATCAGAAGGCTAATGTTCTTATACAGTGACAAAAGTTACATCTCTTGCATCCCCTCCGAATCTCCCCATTATTAGAAAACGCTGAGAAAGGTTTTTAGTGACATTTGATTGAATCATTCTCCGGCTGGTGGTATTGTTTTTTGATTTTTAAAATACCCCCATTTTTATACTCGTTATAGTATAAAACAGCCCTCTTTATTTTATACTCGTTCTAGTATAAAATAGAGCCCCCGAATTTATACTCGAACAAGTATAAAAATAATCCTCTTTCAATAACTAAAATAATAGTAAGTGCACAGGTTAAATCTCAAAGAAAAACGAAGGCCTTTTTTATACTCGATATAGTATAAAAAATGCCCTTTTTCAAAAGTTCAAAAAATAACAAACTGGGTGTGGTGAATATTTGTAGTGTTGGGAATGTTTGTAGTGTTGGAAATATTTGAAGTGTTGGGAATACTTGAAATGTGTGGAATATTTGGGGTGATAAAAGTTGTAAGCCTGCGTATCTGTGTTTGATAGCGTACAGCAATTTTAGTTTGTACAAACTGACAAAATTATCCTTATGAAAATTGGATATCTAGTTGCGATAATACTTTACTTATAAATTAAATTAATTCTACCGCATTACGATGGAGGATGACCATATGACGCTGCTCCATTTTTTTCAATAAACGAGAAATGACTTCACGGGAAGAATTGAGTTCGTCAGCAATCTGTTGGTGGGAGAGTGAGATGATAGAACTATTGTGCACTTTGGCATGGCGCTCAAGATAGGAGAGCAGGCGCTCATCCATATTGCGAAAGGCAACTTGGTCTATCAACACCAATAACTCATCAAAGCGATTCCGATAAGTAGACAAGACAAAATGATACCAGGATTTATAGTCCAACATCCAGCGGTCAAGAAGTTGTAAAGGGATCATCAACACCGTAGTTTCTTCTGTGGTTTTGGCCATGACCCTGCTGGCTTCTGTTTTGGCTGCACAGATAATGCTGATGGCGCAAGCTTCACCAGGTTGTAAATAGTACATGAGAAATTCCCCTCCATCTTCATTCTCTCTAAACACTTTTACATTTCCTTCTAGGATTAACATGGTGCTCTTGATAAACTGTCCGGTTCTCATTAAAACTTCTCCAGCGGGTAAGTTTTTGATAACGCCATTGGCGATGATCTCATTCATCAATTCCGTTTCAAACTGCGGGAATAAAGCTTTGATATCTTCCATTAGGGTTGAATTATTTTAGGATTGAAATATTTTAGAGTTGAATTATTTTAAGATTGAATGATTTTTTCCATCTGCATACTTCTTGATCCCTTGATTAACAGATAAGCATTTTTGAAATCTTGTTCTATAAACCATTTTTTGGCAGCAAAAGCATCGGGAAAATATAGATAGGGGTGTTTGATTTTTGAAAAATCACCTCCTACCAAAACAACTTGATCCCATTGATGCTGGTCAATCAGTGCTGCAATGGCTTCATGCTCGGCAATACTTTCTTCACCCAATTCCATCATGCCACCCAACATCAAGACCTTATTAGAAACTGAGAGACGTGCAAAATTTTCAATGGCCAATTTCATAGAACTTGGATTGGCGTTATAAGCATCCAAGATAATTTGGTTGCTGCCCAATTGCATCAATTGTGATCGGCTATTTGATGGAGCATAGTTTTCAATTGCAGCAACAATTTTCTCCTCGGGTACTTTACAATAAATACCTATCGCAACCGCGCAAAGCACATTGGGTAAATTATAGTCACCTACTAATTGGGTATGAATAGTGGTAGGTGTTGTAAAACCCTTAGTGATGAGGACTTTTAAAAATGGGTTGTTAGTTTGGGGTGATTGAGTTTGGGAGCTACTGTGGGTATTGGTATCAAGAACAGTTTCATTGTTGATGATTTGTCCTTGAACATCACCAGATCTTTGTCCATAGTCAAAGGTTTTTGATATACCCTTGCTCATGTCAAGCAAATAGTCATAATCGGCGTAGCGCAATGCCGTACCGTCATGAGCGCGTAAATAATCATAGAGCTCGCCCTTGCCCTTTCTGATTC
>CAMFKK010000198.1 GCA_945957225.1 uncultured Sphingobacteriia bacterium
ATTCTTAGTGTGGCAATAACCGCTGATAGAATTGTTTCCCTCCATTTTTACATTGCTTTCTAATACCAATGAATCCGTTAGAAAACGGAGCCCATGTTGAAGATCAACCAGAAGGTATCCAGTATTGGTTGGATAAGTATATTGATGATAAGCTACCCTTTCAGTACAAGTCAAAGCCACTTGTACTTTGTTCTTTAGTGTTACTGAGTAAAAGCCGGGCGAAGCTTTCTCTGTTTCTTTAAAATAGGATTCTCCAAAATTTTCTTTTTTATCAACCGTAAATGGTTGAAGCAAGACATCACCAAATTCACTAATGCCCGTTCCATTGGCCCTGGTTTGAGAGAAACCGGCAATCATGCTGTCTTGATATTGATAGCCACTGGTATAGTCCCATCCTTGATTAATATTGTCTGGCCCAGGTTGTACCATTCCAAAAGGCAAACAGGGACCGGGAAAGGTATGGCCAGTTCCTTCTGTGCCAATAAATGGCGATACAAACTGGGTAAAATCCACCTCATTTTCTTCCTTAAAAGAAGGTAGGAAAACACTAAAGACAAATACTAGAAAAATCCCAATTTTTTTCATGGAATAGTTTTAAAACTTACTTGTCTAAGAATGGTTCTTGCCATTGGTTTCAAAACCAATAATTCTTGCTGTCCGGTATTTGGATTGGTCATCCAAACGGAACAGCTATTATTTGGGTTGGGGCTAAACTGCCCATTTGAATATTGATAAGCAATGGGTTGAATGGCTTGATAGGTTGATTCATGTAAACCTGCAATAGCATAGGATTTTGTAATCTGCTGACTGCTGCTAATTTCATGACATAGAACCAATGGACCATTTTGAAAATACACATCCTTATCTACAGTGAATTTTTTGCTTAATTCTGAAGTAAAATCAATTACTAGTTTGCTGGACCGATTCCAAACTTGATCAAAAATTAAAAAGCCATTTACTTCTTTATAGGGCAAGGAAGATTTGACGGAAATGGCCCATTGCGGTTTTCTAATTTTAAGCGTGAAACGAATGGGAGATTTTGGATTAACCAAAAATGTGATACTATTCTCAAAAGGATATTCAGTTGATTCTTTGATGAAAACTGCTGTACTACCAATAAGTGTATTTAGTTCAGAAGGCCCCAGTAAACTGGCAACAAGACTTTGTCCATCTTTCATCCACATATTTTGAATAAAATAGGGAACAATTCTACCCGCATTGGGAATGCAGCAAACGGCAGCTTCTTTGTGAACCGGTGAGTACCGATACCTGGTTTGGTGCTTATCGGTAGTATCACCATTATTACCACCTGTTAGTAGAAAGCTATTATCTTGTTTTAAATAGCAGATAGCACTTTCTGTTGGGTGAGTATTGCCAAGAGCAGCATTGAAGAAAATATGTTCTGCTTTTTCTGCATATTGGTTGTCTGCAGATTTTTCTAATAAATCAATCCAACCTACCATTAATTCGTGTAAGGAACAAAATTCATAACCCAATAAGCCATTCCCTTTTCTGCCTCCAATAAATTCATCGCTTACAGGCCCTCCAGATGCTGTTGTAACAGTTTCAATTTTCCTCAAGAAATTGGTTAATGCATTTTTCATTTCCGGATTTCCTGAAGCATAGTAGGCTGCTACAACTGAACGGAGGTGTTCATAAGTGTGAACACCATGCCCCATTAATGAAATAGTAGGGTCTTTTAATTTAGCATATTGTGCGTCTTCATTGATGACTTGTTTGGAAAAGTCTTTATATAAAAACAGACAATAATCTAAGTATTGATTTTTTCCAGTGATTTTGGCCAATTGTTCTAAGACATCTGTAAAGGCTAAACCATGTGTTAAACCTCCTGCATTGGGGT
Organism: uncultured Sphingobacteriia bacterium; assembly: GCA_945957225.1. Taxonomy (GTDB): domain Bacteria; phylum Bacteroidota; class Bacteroidia; order Chitinophagales; family Chitinophagaceae; genus Sediminibacterium. Next base: position 1,862 of record CAMFKK010000198.1, read on the forward strand.
TGATGGTATGAAATGGACTTGATTGATCAATAGGATAGGCCTTCATCACATTGTCCACGGCTTTTTCAATGGCCAATAATACTTTAGGGTCTTTTTTGTATTCATACCACCCAAGTATTGCTCTAAGCAAAGTAGCCTTTGCCCATAACTCTCCGTTTTCATTATCAAATTTGTACCTCAATTCTTGATCATAAATACCCAAGTAACCATCCTTATCTTGGGTAGCTAATAATGCGTCAACTATTTTTCCTGCTTTTGCAATATGTTTTTTATCATTTAATAAAATGGCTGTTCTAATATAACCGTCTAGCCAATTACATTGTGTTTCACTATTCCACCAAAGAAATTGAACCTGCCAATCGCCCTCGGCAGAAATGGCGCCAAGGTTTTTACTTTTTACCTGTTTGCTTAGCCTTTTTGCACCATAGATAGCATCGTTCAAGATCAAGTCAGGAACCAAACTATCTAAATGGCCAGTAAACCCGTTTAAGTTTTTTTGTAATTCCATTTTCAGCCATCCACTTGGTTGCACTGCATTGAATGGAAGGGTTTGCAGTGCAGGAGGGATGGATTTGATTTTCTGAAACGGATTGTTTCCATTGCTTTGAGAAAACACTTTATTTTTTAATTGCAAAAAGCAAATGGACAATAAGCCAAGTATAAAATATTTTTTAGGATGCTCCATATTAGTTGATAAACCAGTTTTTCTCAAGTATGTTTTTGATATAGACATTGTTATCCCATTGAATACTCAAGGGAAGTTTGGTATAAGGTGCTTGTGGCATATAGGGGAAGGGGCCATGTTCAGGGGTAATGGTAAATGTATTCCAGCCAAGAGCTTCTTTTTTAATAACAATCTCTTGCCACCATGAAGCAAACCAATTAAAATGATTTTGCCATTCAGGCGCTGCTGGATCATTTACCTGTGGTCCTTGCTCATGTCCAATTCTTGCATGAATATGTGATACATGCGGTATAATTTGTTGGACTATTTCTTCTTGATCTTGCAGAAGACTTTCTGAAACTGTACAGAAATGAGAAAAATCCCCTGCTAGTTCCATCTCAGGAAATTGCTTTAGATATGGTAAAAGCGTTGCAGCATGAAAAGAGAACCTGCCTCTATGCGTTTCATGTAAAATGCGCACATTTTTTTTGACGCTAAAGTTTAAGCAGGCTTCAATAACCCTACAATTATCATCAAAAGAATAATAATCTTTTCCGGTATGTGAGTTGATAAAGCTTGGTTGAAAAGCAGTGAGCTCAGTTAAGGATTGCTCCATTTTCTTGATATAGGCATCTATCGTTTCATTTTCTGGAGCTGTAAGCTGTTGCAATATGAATACAAAGTCTTTATTCCTACTTAAATGATCTTCCATTTTTGGAATAAAATTCTTTGTAAACTCACTTGTGAGTGGAGGAAGGTTAATTTCTATACCATCATAATTTGCAGATAAAACCTTCTCTACAAAAACATCCGCAGTATCATTTTCTGAACCCCAATGAGGGCAGATATATTTTATGTTCATAAGGCTAATATTGGAAAATGATGGGATTTAGATGACTGTTTATTTCTGCTCCAACTACTGCACCCGGGCACCAGGTTTCCCAATCAACTATTTGGTTTTTGTTTTCAGGCTGCTTTAGTTTCATTTCTTTGTCCATATAAATAGCAGTAAAAACCTTTCTAGTTTCGGAACTACTATTGGCACCCGCCCTATGGAAAACCCATCCTGAATGAAAACTAATTTCTCCAATATCAAAAGGTTCTATCACGTGTTTAAAATCGGTGACCCTCAATTTTTGTTGTATTAAGATTTCGCTCTCATCACCAATTTCTAAATCCCTTCCTTCCACAATTTCATGACTACCTGCACTAAATTCTAATGGACCCATTTCTAATGGGGTTGCTTGTAATGGAATCCAAACGGTAATTGTCTTGTCTGATGCTAATGGCCAATAATACTGATCTGCATGCCAGGGTGTAATGCCTCCTCCGCCTTCTTTAAATAGCGCTTGGTCATGATACAAACGTACCCCCTTTGTTTGCATTAGGTCACTGGCAATCTTTCCAAGCCTTTTACTGAAAACCAGTTTTTTGATTATTTCGTCTTCTCGCCATAGGTTAAACAATTGCAAGAAAGCCTTACCATAGGTGGTTCTTTCCTCTAAAGGCGTTGCTTCCTTGTTTAGTTGCTGCACCACATCTGAAATAATGCCATTGAAATAGTCAATAGCAGCTTGATCAAAAACCTGTTTTAGTTTGATAAACCTATTTTGCTCATAAAAATCAATTTGAGCTTCAGTTAAAGGATAGGGTTGGTTGAGTTGTTCTTGAATGGATTGTGGGATAGCCATAAAATTGTTTTTGCTAAAATAGCTTTGAAGAACAGTATATTTTGATACAATAAAGTCAATAATATACACTATATTGACATTTATTGTCTTAAATTAACTTTATTAGAATAATATAGTGTGAAACCTAGGTTAGAACAGTTAAACCACTTGACTAAGGAACGTTCCTTTATCTGTTATGAGGTAAATGTTCCTTCTTTTGAATTTTTATGGCATTATCATCCTGAATACGAACTCACCTTGATTACAAAGGGATCAGGAACAAGATTGGTAGGTGATAGTTATTATAAATTTGAGGAGGGTGATCTGGTTCTATTACCTCCTTATTTACCACATACTTGGATCTCAGAAAAAACAGACAATCAAAATTGTCAGGCTATTGTAATTCAGTTTTCAAATGATTTTGTAGAAAAATTATTACAGTTCTCAGAACTAAAATCCAATGCTAAATTGTTTGAGAAATCTACCAGAGGAGTACAATTTCATTATCCTAAGTACAATGATTTATTGCTTCTGCTACAAAAATTGATTCAAGGCAATGAGGTGATTGGCTTTTCAAAATTTATCCAAGTATTGCATTTGCTAGCCTCAAAAAAAACCTCTTCCATTGCTTCCCTACATTATAAACCTGTTAAAGGGAATGAAAACCAGCAAAGGATTAACCAAGTTTTTAAGTATGTTCAAAACAATTTTAAGGAAAGGGTCTCTTTAGAACATGCTGCTACTATGATTCATTTGTCTGTTAGCGCATTTTGCAAGTTCTTCAAACGTGCCAGTGGCAAAACATTTTCAGATTATACCAATGAAATCAGGATTGCTTATGCTTGTCAATTGCTTATTGAAACAGATTTGTCCATTAGTGAAATAGCTACTGCATCTGGATTTGACTCCATGAGTTATTTTAACAGGGTCTTTTTAAAAAAGAAAAAGATTCAGCCAGCAGTATTTAGAAAATTATAGAATTAGACCAAGTATACTTGCAGAATAGCTATTTAATACTCAATGCACCTGAAGGGCATTTTTGAACGGTGGCCCTGATCTCTTCACCAGATGCTGCGTCTAAATTAATCCAAGGATGTTGTTGTGGTTGAAATACAGCTGATAAATGCTTTACGCAGTTAGCAGAATGAATGCATTTACCAGATTGCCAAACAAC
>CAMFKK010000199.1 GCA_945957225.1 uncultured Sphingobacteriia bacterium
AGATGATCCAAATGCGGCTAAAAACGCCGTAAGGAATAGCGGTAAATAATCCCATTTGCTTTTTCCATTCAAGACAGAATAGATTTACATGAAATATATAGGTGAACACTTATTGCCCGGCCAAATTGGCCATCTCCTGACATCTTTATCTTTGGTGGCATCCTTGATGGCCACCATTGCTTATTTTATGGCCAATCGCTTGGGCGATTCCACGGAAAAAAATAGTTGGATCAAAATGGCCAGAGGCGCGTTTTTTGTAGAGACGGTCTCAGTTTTTAGCATTTTTGGATTGATTGTTTATATCATTTCTAATCATTACCACGAATATTTCTTTGCTTGGAACCACTCTTCTAGATCCTTACCAAGTAAATATTTGTTGAGTTGTATTTGGGAAGACCAATCCGGAAGTTTTTTATTGTGGAGCGTATGGCATTGTGTGTTGGGATGGGTATTGGTTTGGAAGTCAAAAGATTGGGAAGCTGGAACCATGTTTGTTTTAAACCTAGCCCAGTTCTGTATTGGAACCATGTTACTTGGGGTATATGTTTTTGGCGCTAAAATTGGGAATGATCCCTTTATTCTATGGCGTAATAGTATGCCAGACTTGCCCATTTTTACCAATCCAGATTATTTGCAATTGCCCAGGGTTTATGAGGGCAATGACTTAAATACATTGTTGCAAAACTATTGGATGGTCATTCATCCACCTGTATTATTCCTTGGATTTGCTTCAACCATTATTCCATTTGCCTATGCATTTGCTGGTTTGATGAATAAGCGTCATGACTGGGTAAAACCTGTGATTCCATGGGCTAGTTTTTCAGCAGCTATTTTAGGTTTGGGTATCATGATGGGTGCAGCTTGGGCTTATGAAAGTTTGTCTTTTGGTGGTTATTGGGCTTGGGATCCAGTAGAGAATGCCTCTTTGGTACCTTGGTTAACCTTGGTAGCAGGATTACACGTAAACATGGTTTATAAGCATACCGGCTACTCACTCAAAACCACCTATTTCTTTTACATTATCACTTTTACCCTGATACTATATTCCACTTTCTTGACTAGAAGTGGGATTCTTTCAGATACATCTGTGCATGCCTTTACAGTAGATGATAAAAATTTACAGGCCATTTATGTACAATTAATAGGTTTTGTCTTGGTGTTCTTTATACCAGCCATGGTTCTGTTTTTCATGAATTACAAAACCTTACCCAGTATTCAAAAAGAAGAACAAACCTATAGCCGGGAATTCTGGATGTTTATTGGTTCATTGGTATTATTTCTTGGAGGTATTGTCATTATTGCTAAGACATCTACTCCAGTATTTAATAAAGTGTTTGGTTCCAATATTGCTCCCCCAGAAGATCCTGAATTTGCCCATAACCAAATCCAGATTTTTGTTGCCATGATCCTGGGTTTACTAACGGCTTTTACCCAATACTTTAAATACAAAGACACACCCAAAGAACAGTTTGGAAAGAAAATTTTAATACCAACATTGGTATCTGTGGTCATCAGCTTGAGTATTAGTTTCTTTGGAGAAATTAGATATGGTTCAAAAGGCCCGGTATTTTTAGTGGCTATTCATATTGCAATTTTCACAGCCGTTTATGCCGTGATAGCCAATGCTTCTTATGTCTGGTTGGGATTAAAGGGCAAGGTAAAAGCAGCTGGTGCCAGTGTGGCCCACGTTGGTTTTGGATTGGTTTTGCTAGGAATCCTAATCTCTTCGGCTAAGAAAACCGTATTGAGTTGGAATACAACAGGGATCACAGTTTTGTCAAAAGAAGCCAAGGGTGCTCAGGGCGATCCTGCAGAAAACCTAACCCTATTCAAACAGGTAAAAACGGATATGGGTAAATATATGGTTACCTGGATCAGGGATACCATTGATAATATTGACCACAAGCGTTATTTTGAAATTGAATTTATTGCCAAGGATAAATCGGATAGTTTCAAACTCTACCCCGATGTGATGAAGAATAACAAGGGAATGGAAGGTTTTGCAGCCAATCCATCGGCCAAGCATTATTGGCATAAAGACATTTTTGGCTATATCACTTCTTTTCAAGACAATAATGTTACTGATACCACCACTTTTAGAAATAGACAGGTAAAAGCTGGGGATACGTTGTTTTACGGGAATGGTCTCATGATTCTTGAAAAAGTGGCCATTAATCCTACGGAGCAACAATCAAAAGTATTGCCGGGTGAAGTGTCTTTGTTTTTAAACATGACCGTGATTACCAAAGACGGCAGGCGTTATGCAGCCAATCCAGGTATTGCAATCAAAGACCAACAACTCCGATTAATCAATGATACCATTCGTTCTCAAAGTCTGGTATTGCAGTTTAACAAGGTAATTGATCAGAAAACGGGAAAACTAGAAATAGGCATTAAAGAGAGTAGCTCTATTACCGAATTGGTTACCCTAAAAGTGTATGAGTTCCCCTTAATCAATGTATTGTGGTTGGGAGTAGTGGTGATGACCGTTGGATTTGGTATGAGCATTCGTCAACGATTGTTAACAAAAACCAATTTAAAAGCGGTTTAAACAGTGTTTGGGTTACTTTTTTTGGATAGGCAGCATTAATGAATAATGATTTGTCTATTTTTAAAGCTGTGAAACAAATACAACCATATCATCGCTGCATATTGATGCTGTTATTTGCTATAGCGGTTCAATTTGTAAAAGCACAGGACCAACCTGTAGGGCATGGCCCATTGGATACGGTAAAAGTTTATGCATACGTGACTCCAGATGGGGATACCATTGGTCAAAGTTATCTTCCCAATGTAATGGTATATGCCAAGTTAACTGGTCAATGGAAAAAGTATTGGGCCGATTGGACCAGACTAAGAAATGCCGTCTATGTTACTTATCCTTATGCCAAAGCAGCTGGTAGAATCATGAATGATATCAATGCAAGATTGGTTAATGTAACGGACAAAAAAGAGAGAAGGAAAATTATACATAGCCGCGAAAAAGAATTGAAGAAAGAGTTTACAGAGAAGTTGACACAGTTATCAGTTTATCAAGGTAAGGTATTGATGAAATTGATTTACCGAGAAACAGGGAACAACTGTTATGAAATTATTGAAGACTACAAAGGATTTATCAATGCCGCATTTTGGCAAACCTTAGCAGTTTTATTTGGGAGTAATTTGAAACAACTGGTAAGGACGCGGATATGGAGAAGATAGTTATTGACGTTGAAAGAATGTACGGTTATCGCAGTTAAATTAACTGTTTCAATTTTTTCTCAAAATCATTTCTACTAATCATTTCAGCACCCAAACTTTCTAAATGGGCAGTGTATACTTGACAGTCAATTAATTCAACGCCTTCTTTTTCCAATTGTTTTACAAAATGAATAAAAGCAAATTTGCTAGCGTTAGATGCTTTTGCAAACATGCTTTCACCAAAAAACACCTTTCCCATTCTAATGCCATATAAACCACCCACCAATTGATCACCTAACCAGGTTTCAGCAGAAACCGCAAAGCCTAACTGGTGTAATTCATTAAATGAGGCTTCCAGTTCAGGGGTAATCCATGTACCATTTTGACCATCTCTTTTTTGATTTTTACAATTGGCAATAACCCCTTTAAAAACAGTATTGGTGCTAAAGCGATAGTCTCCTTTTTTAATCACTTGCTCCATACTCTTACTCACTTTAATATGTTGGGGGAATAAGACAAAACGTGGATCAGGACTCCACCAAAGTGGAACTGGACCTTCAAACCAAGGGAAAATACCATGCTTATAAGCTATTAAAAGACGGTCAATACTCAAATCACCGCCAATAGCCAGTAATCCTTCCTCATCTGCTTCAGAGAGTGGTGGAAACCATAAATTATCATCTAAGGTGAACAAAGGCATGTGGGAATGTTTGTTCTAGGTATGAATATAAGCTATTAGGCAATCAGTTCAATGGTAGCGCCAATGCCTCTTTCTGTAATGGCATCGCACATAGGTTTTAAGGTATCATAATCCCCATTTTTAACGGCATATTTGCCCTTATGATGGATGATCATAGCACATTGTTCTGCCTGTTCTAAATCATGTCCACAAACTTCCATTAAGGTTTCAATAACCCAATCAAAACTATTCACTTCATCGTTCCAGACAATCAATGAATAGGAGGGAGTTAATTGGGTTAGTACCCCAACATCGGAATCTTCTCTGGGTTGTGCGGCTTCTTGTTGTCCAAATAAGTGCATGAAGCAAAGTTAAAAGATAATGCCAGATTGGAAAATCCATCCAATAGGATTATGGAAAAAAAATATATACTAGCTGTACTATCCATAAAAAAATAACCTCAAGATGAATCCTGAGGTTACTCTGTGGGAGCACACGGGTTCGAACCGCGGACCCTCTGCTTGTAAGGCAGATGCTCTAAACCAGCTGAGCTATGCTCCCTTTGTTTGTTTGGGAGTGCAAAAATAAGGTTTGGATGTTTATCACCAAATTTATTTTTGATTTTTTTTTAAAAAAGGTCAATTCAATTGTAGTGCAGGAAATCTGTAATGCTGACTATCGTACACAAATAGTTCCTCAATTTCGTATGACCAATATTTGTACAAAGGAGACTTAGCCAAGCATTTATCGGCTTCGGCCTTGTTTTCACAATTCATAGTAATCCAACAGGTTTGACTTTCCATGCTTACAGCATAGCTATCTATGACGGATTTGTTCATTAAATAATTGATATAGGTTCTGTGTGGGGGAACCAATTGCATGAACTGTTCATCCATGGTAAATTTGATGATCGCCTGAAACTTTTTCATCTACTGTTGTTTTAACAAGTTAGGGTATACAAGATTCGTGCAGCATTTTTTCTAATGGCAAACTGTCAATAAATTCCCAAGAAATCGGAAACTATTGCAGGCAATCAACCGTCATTTAAATATAACATGAAAACAATTCTCTTGTTAGAGGATTTCCAGATTTTTATACAAAATGCTACAGAACCACTTGTTATTGGTTGGAGATAGGGATTATTTGCATTTTATTTTAATAGCAATTTGGCTAATTTGCCATTTCCCCCGGCCAAAAAGACAGCATTTCCATTTTGTGCTTTTTGAACAACATGAAAGCTTTCTTTTGAAATATTTTCCCAATGAAAACCTCCGTCATGAGAAAGGTCAACGCCTGAAGTGCCACAGGCAATTAGTTCAGTTTTGGTCAAATAGATGACACAAGATTTATATCCTTGAGGATTTTTCAAAGGTACTCGGATATTTTTGCCAGCTTTCTCAAATAAAACCGCATTTCCCGTTTTGATACTGTCTTTTGAAAAGTCTCCTCCAACAATAATTCCTTGGCCCTTTCTGTCAATGGCCAAAGAATTTGCACCGGTGGATTC
>CAMFKK010000200.1 GCA_945957225.1 uncultured Sphingobacteriia bacterium
CCCATCCTGTTCCCCAGCCCTTGGACTTCGGGTAGCTGCCGAAATAGAAAAAGAAAGCTTGGGATATTTAGCTAACAAATAACGGGTAATAGAAGTTTTACCTGCTCCAGAGGGTGCGGTAATGATAATCAGTTTGTTTTGGCTACTGGCCATGTGGTGGATTTGCTGCAAAGAAAGGTATTTTCTTATAGTTGACCTGAAATGGGTAGTTGCACCGTGGCTGCCACTTGTTGGTCATTGATATTAGTCAGACTTAATACCGGAGCGTTCTCATAGAAAAGACGGAACCTTTTGTTCAGATTGACAATTCCAATACCCTGTCTACCCTTTTCTTCCTGAGCTTGAATTTGACCGGTATTGATCACGGTGATAAAAAGTTCTTCTCCTATCTTCTTTACTTCTACCAATACATGACCACCTTTGACCAATTTGCTGATTCCGTGTTTGATGGCGTTTTCTGCCAAAGTAAGCAGAATAAGTGGGGGTACTGTTAATTCTAGGGCTTCGGGATCCACATCAACTTTGAATTCCAAACGTTCTTCAAACCTTATTTTTTCTAGGGCCAAATAGTCACTAACTATATCGGCTTCCTGTTGCAGACTAATAAAACGTTGCTTCTCATAGTTCAGGGTATGCCGCAGCAATTGTGATAAAAGGGTAGTGGCAGTCCGGGCCTGCTCTCCATCGGTAATGATCAGGGAACGAATACTATTGAGGGCGTTAAATAGAAAATGGGGATTCAACTGCAAGCGCAGTATCTCCAATTGGGCGGTTTGTAATTCTAAGGCAGTATGTAATTGCTTTACATCGGCCTTGGCCTTATGGTATAAAAACTTTGAAATATGGTACATCAACAACCAAACTGCTAGGTAGCGGCTCCAGTTAATCACGTTCATGAAAAAATTCAAATTCCAAAAAGCAATCCTAGAACTATGGTCAATCAGGTAGAATAAAAAGGTTCCGGTGAGGGGAATAATCAAAGACAAACTAACCCAAGAAACCAGCATCCAGAAAAACTGCATCAGGTAGGTATGTTTGAAAAAATTACTCTTATTAATAATATATCTATACAAATGAGTATAGAGCATGGCAATAACAGTAAGGCCAGTAAGCGATAGAAAATCCGGAATTGTGAAAAAACCCAAACCTATATAATTGATCAATTCATAGAACAACATGGCCAACCATCCACAGGCTTGAAAAATCCAATAAAGGGTTTTTCGGTTCACTTTTTCAAGGCGAAGGGATTGTTTTCTGTTAGTAGCGTTCTGCATTGATTCAATTAAGTTTAACAAATATGGGAGAATTTTTCCAGCTCATTCCCAAATAGGGATGAAAGGCCAACAGCGTTTTTAGACTGCTGCTCCTGTATTTACAAGGTTTGGTTCAGGGCTTCTCTTTGCTTTTTACTATTTCTTCCAACCGCGTAATATGGTTTGAGGGATTGGAAAATTTGGTCAAATTGGGGTTGGCCCGCTGCTGCTCCATTCTTGCAATGTTGAAAATAAGAACGGGTTTGCTTCATAATATCATTCCCCAAGAGTAGCCTGGCGTCTTCTAATTGTTTCTTGAGTTGGTCTACTTCTTGCAACAATTCTGTGTACTGTTCAAACAATTGCATCTGATTATTACATGCCGTTAGGTCTACATAACTGGGAACCGTACTAGGGCTTTTCCGCATATGAATTAGAGCCACTTTTACAAAATCCTTACGTTTTAAATGCAGTTTGAACATGCTTCTTCTTTCTAAATTGCTCAGTTTAACCTTTGCAGGAATCATGTTTTTCACCGAAGACAAATGCTGGTTAATAGCCAGCAATTCTGATCCTATAAAGCCCCTAAAAGTTGCCATGTTCTTATTTTTATTAGTAAATAACGGTATATTAAATAGAAAATTGCTATTTTAAAAACATTATTTTTCTGTTAACAGCCAGAGAAATAGACAAGGTTAATTTTCAGAAAATCTGAAAATTTAGGGTTTATTGGGGTAAAATAGAGATAAAATCATAGAAAATAGCCCATTTTTCTCTGTTTTTTAGGTTGTTTGCCTTAACTTGTTTAATAGAAAAACGATTGCCCCATGGGATGGTTCTGGAAAACCGCATTTAGGTTGAGTGGCTGGCGCGTGCGCGATGCTTATCCCAAGGGGATTGATAAAGCCGTACTCATTGTTGCCCCACATACCAGCGCTTGGGATTTTCCCTTGGGGCTGGCGGCTAGGTCTTTTCTTGAATTAGAACATACCCACTATTTAGGAAAGGAAGAACTCTTTAAAGGACCTTTTGGTTTTCTTTTTAGAGCAACAGGTGGTTACCCAGTAAACAGGTTTAATAAAGAGAAAATGGTGGACCAAGTTGTGGAGCTTTTTAATACACATGACAAATTTATCTTGGCCCTTTCTCCTGAGGGAACCCGGAAAAAAGTAGAGCGGCTTCGCACAGGGTTTTACCATATTGCCAAAAAAGCGGGTGTGCCCATTGTGATGGTTGGCTTTGATTTCTCCAAAAAAGAAATCAGCATTGCCCCACCCTTTTTTGCCGGTCAAGACGAAGCAGCTGATTTTAAAAAGATCATTCAATTCTTTGCTCCAATCAAGGGAAAAATTCCAGAATTGGGATTAGCACATTTACAGGTGCAGGAATCTGCTTTTCATAATTCAGACAATCACCCAAACGCTATATAGCCAATCAACCACTCAAAAAAATACATGCAATTCAGCCACACCCCCCCATCCATCATTGATTGTTTTTGCAAATACGAAGTTGAAAAACCCGATGCGCTCTTTCTATCAGAGCCTGTAAATGGGGTTTATCAGAAATTTACCTGGAAAAGTGCTGGAGCAGAAATTAGGAAAATGGCGGCCGTTTTAGAGCAAAAAGGGCTCAAAAAGGGTGATAAAGTGGCCATTTTGAGCAAAAACTGCGCTTTTTGGGTTATGGCAGATTTGGCCATTTTAATGGCCGGATGTGTTCCCGTTCCCCTATACCCCAATTCTACTCCCCAGAGTTTGAACCAGATATTGGTACATAGTGATAGCCAACTTGTTTTTATTGGTAAACTTGACAATCCTGGGCTTTTACAACAGGCGGTTCCGGCTGGGATGCCACAAATCAGTTTTCCATTTTATCCCATTGCAGGTACAGAAGTTTGGACTGAACTGACCAGCAAACAAGATCCTTTACAGGGTAAACCCCTAATTCACCCAGAAGACCTTGCTTGTATTATCTATACTTCCGGTACAACAGGCATGCCCAAGGGGGTAGTTCATAAATTTGAATCCATGAGTTTTGCGGTGGATGCATTTTTGCAAACCAACCCCACACTTAGAAAAGAAATCTTCTTCTCATACCTTCCCCTTTGCCATGTGGCGGAGAAAATGCTGGTGGAATGTGGTACCATTTTCACGGGTAGCAGCATGTATTTTGTAGAATCCATGGACAGTTTTACCAAAAACCTACAGTATACCAAACCCACGGTTTTTCTGGCAGTTCCCCGAATCTGGGAGAAAATGCGGGAGGAAATTTTAAAGAAAATGCCCCAATCCAAATTGGACCGAATTCTGCGAATTCCGCTCATTTCTACCCTTTTTAAGCGGGTTTTGCGTAAAAAACTGGGTTTTTCTAGGGCAAATTTCATTTTTACAGGTGCCTCTCCAATTAACCCTTTGCTCCTAGAATGGTTCAAAAAACTGGATATTGAAATCATGGAAGCTTATGGGATGACGGAGAATATGGCCCTATCCCATGCCAATAAAAAAGGGCAAATCAAGTTTGGCACCGTGGGTACTTCTTACCCGGGTGTAGAAGTGAGACTGGGAGCAGACCAAGAAGTTCAGATTAAAAGCAAGGCCTCCATGCTGGGTTATTATAAGGAACCGCAGCTTAGTGCCGAATCATTTATTGACGTATATCTTAGAACTGGTGACCAGGGCTCTTTGGACGCCGATGGTTTCCTTACCATCATTGGTCGTACCAAAGACCAGTTCAAAACCAGTAAGGGTAAATACGTGAGTCCGGCCCCTATAGAAAGTAAAATCTTGGTCAACAGCTACATAGATCAGGCTTGTGTGGTGGGTCATGCCATGCCTTCTGCCATGGTCATCTGTATTCTATCACCGCAAGGCCGAGCCCAAAATGCTTCCAACCTGCGTCTTGAACTCAGCGAGCACCTTCAAAAATTGAATGATCAGTTAGAGCCACATGAGAAACTAAGCAAGATGGTGCTACTCAAAGAAGAGTGGACTATTGACAACGGGATTTTGACACCTACCCTTAAAATCAAACGAAAATCGGTTGACCAGCAATACCAAGATCAATACGCCAATTGGCAATCCCAAGCTGAATCAGTCATTATTCTATCATGATTTGGACAATTAAGCTCAAAAACAACTAGAATACACAATTTTAGCCGTCCGGATTCGTTTTCATTGGGAATTACGGTAAAAACCAAGTTATGAAAACGAGAAACTACTTAGTACTAGGACTAGCATCGCTATTCCTATTTTCTTGCGTGAGCCAGAAAAAAATGAGACAGGCCGAGGCAAAATACGGCGAATTGAATGGCGCTTATGCTGAATTAAAAGAAAAATACAAAGCTTGCCAAGACGATCAAACCGATTATAAAAGCAAGATTGCTGCCCTAAATACCCAAAAATCAGCCCTAGAATCTTCAAATGCCGATTTGAAAAACCAGGTAGACTACCTAAAACAGAACAATAACACCGTTTTAAATCAGTTGAAAGATTTGTCTGTGGTGACTGGTGCCCAAGCAGAAAGTATTAAGAAGTCTTTGGAGAATATTGGTTCTAAAGACCTGTATATCAAGGACCTTCAAGGATCTATTGCCCGCAAAGACTCTTTGAATATGGCCCTGGTGATGAATCTGAAAGGTGCCATTGGCAATTTGGATGACAAAGACATCAATATTAAAGTGGACAAAGGCGTTGTCTATGTAGACATTTCTGATAAACTTTTATTCAAGAGCGGTTCTTATGACGTAACAGACAGGGCCAAAGAAGTCTTGGGTAAGGTTGCTAAAGTGTTGAACGCCCAACCAGAAATTGAATTCATGGTGGAAGGTCATACAGATTCAGTAGCCATTAAGAGCAATGGCATCAATGACAACTGGGATCTAAGTGTAAAACGCGCTACTACCGTTGTACGGATTTTACAAAACACCTATGGTCTTGATCCTAAACGTATGACTGCAGCTGGAAGAGGTCAATACCTTCCATTGGCTGACAATGCAACTGCTGAAGGACGTGCCGCCAACCGCAGAACCAGGATTGTAATCCTGCCTCAGTTAGACCAGTTCTTCAAATTATTGGAGACCAAAAAATAAGCAAGTTACTACTAACCC